>JASMGS010000085.1 GCA_030751155.1 Candidatus Nitrosopelagicus sp. | reverse complement strand
AATTTTACCAAGGTATAATATGATCATCTTCTGCCCAAAATATTTTGCAGTCACTAAATCATGTGTTATGTAAATAAACGAAATAGAGTTATTCTCTTGAATTTGTTTCATAAGTGCAAGTATTTCAGCACGTATTGAAACATCTAGCATTGAAACAGGTTCATCTGCTATGATGACTTTTGGTCGTAATACAAGTGCTCTAGCTAAAATAACTCGCTGTCTTTGTCCACCTGATAACATATGAGGAAATTTATGTGCAATTTCTTCAGCGGGCTCAAGCTTGACTTCACGAATTGCATCGAGAACAATTTTTTTCCGTTCTGAATCATTTCCAATGTTATGAATTTCCAATGGCTCAGAAATAATATCGATTACTCTCATTCTAGGATTAATTGAATCATAAGGATCTTGATGTACCATCTGGCAATGCATCCGAATTTTCCTTAAACTCACATCATTATCTGTAATTTCGTTACCATCAAAGATTATTTTACCAGAATCAGGTCTTATCGCTCCTAGTATCAATTTGGCTATAGTCGTTTTCCCTGATCCTGATTCACCAGCAATTACAAGTGTTTCATTATCATGAAGAGTGAATGTGACACCCTCAACAGCCCTCACAGTTGATGTTTTTGAACCAAAAAAATTTTTTTTAGTGAATGTTTTTGATAAATTATCTACCCTCAAAACTTCATTCATGAGTTATTCTGATTTATCTACTATATCAAGAATACAAATTTTACACAGAAGGAAAAAGATTTAATCAGAACAATTTTTTTGCATTTTATGAGTTTAAAAGAAATTCAAAATAATATGGAATATCAAAAGGTTATCCTTGATCAAAGGTTAAGATATTACGAGCCAAATGGAGAACGGGTATACAAAACATTTGCTGATGAAATATCTAATAGTTTAAGATCAAATCAAAAATCAATCAATCCTAAATTTTTCTATGATGAAAAAGGCTCCAATCTTTTTGAAAAAATTTGTGCATTGCCAGAATACTATCTTACTAATGCTGAAATTAGCATATTAAATCAATTAGATAATAAAATTTCATCACATCTTGATGGAGATTTCAGACTAGTTGAATTAGGCAGTGGTTCATCAACGAAAACTAGAATACTTATTCAAATTCTTGAAAGCCTACAAACATACGTGGAGTATATCCCGATTGATATTTCTAGAATTCTTAAAACCAGTTCTAGAATACTGCAAAGTGATTTTAAAAGATTGAATATAACAGGAATTATTGATGAGTATGAAAGTGGTTTAAAATTTTTAAAATATTATGATACGAAGAAAAATTTGATTATATTTTTAGGATCTAGTTTTGGTAATTTTGATTTAGAAGATGGCTCAAAATTCTTATCTGAAATAAACTCTGCCATGAAAAAAGATGATCTATTTTTGATTGGTTTAGATCTTGTTAAGGATAAAAAAATACTTGAATGCGCATATAATGATTCAGAGGGTATCACTGCACAATTCAATCTTAATATTTTATCACGAATCAATTCAGAACTCGGTGGTAATTTCGATCTCCAGAAATTTAGACATCATGCTGTATATAATGAAGATCAAAACAAAATTGAAATGTATTTGCGTTCAATAGACAGACAGACCATAAGCATACCTCAAGCTGATTTAACCTTGAATCTTGAAAAGGATGAACTGATACACACCGAAAACTCGCAGAAATTTACAATTTCAAATATTAAACAGATATCAGAAAAAGCTGGATTTGAAATTAAAGATATGTGGTATGATGAAAAACAGTATTTTGCTATGATATTACTCTCAAAAAATGACTAAACATCCTCTACACATCTGAATCCCGAGAATAACCATCGTTCATCTAATCTGAAAAAATTTCTATAACTACTACGTATTGACGATGATGGTGTACCGAAAGATCCTCCTCTCAGCACTTTTTGATTTGCAAACCACTTGTCATTATACTCAGAAAAACCTGTCTTAAATCCAGGATAACCAGTGAATTCTGAGCATGTCCACTCCCAAACATCCCCAATCATTTGATGACAACCATAATGACTTTTACCTTCAGGGTATGCACCAATCTCTGTACAATTCCACAAGTATGATTCTAACAGATTTGCATGCTTGATATCTGGTGATTCATTGCCCCACGGAAAGATAGACTTGCTTTGGCTTTTTTCATTCCAGCATGCAGCTTTTTCCCATTCTGCTTCTGTTGGGAGTCTTTTTCCAGCCCATTTACAATATGCATCAGCCTCGTAAAAGCTAACGTGGCAAACAGGTTCGTTTGGATTGATCTTTCGTCTTCCCAAAAAATCACATGTCATCCATTGACCATCAACCTTTTCCCAATACATAGGGGTATTCCATCCCTCATTTTCTATTTTTTCCCAACCATCTGAAAGCCAATAATGAAAATCATCATAACCTCCATCCTCTATAAATTCTATATACTGTCTATTGGTTATTGGATAGACATCAATTTTATAGTCATTGAGGTAGACCTTGTGTTCAGGTAATTCTATATCATAACAAAATTGATCACTAGAACAGCCTAGTGGGTATAAACCACCATCAATCTTGACCGAATTATATTCTTGTTGTAACGTACTCGGAAACGTATTGTGTGTTACTGGTCTATACTTATCCGCCAAGAGGTGCTGTAAATCATATACTAAAAGTTCTTGATGTTGATATTCATGATTTATTGCCATCAAATACAGTTGTTGTGTTTTTGCATCTAATACTTCATTTTGCAAAATGCTACTAACGTTATTAGTTATAATATGAAAGTATTCAAAAATCTGATCAACAGTGGGCCTTGTTGCCAATCCTCTCTTATCTTTATCATGTGGTTCACCAAATTGATGATAATACGAATTTAGATATTCATTAAATTCCTCTGAATAGAATTCATAATTTTGGGATGTTTTACTCATAACAATTTCAAATAACCAGCTAACATGACCTAAATGCCATTTCGGTGGACTCATAAAAGAAGCAGTCTGTACAACAAAATCATCTTTTTCTAGTGTCTGTACTAGATTTAACGTTCTAATTCTAGTTTCATTAAACTGTTCTAGTAAATCTGATTTTTGCCTTGAAACTGTTGCCAAACTAAGTATGTCTGATATTGGTTATATTATATTTTTATCTAGACTTTATAGCAACTGCATTTTTTCGCTTTATGATTAATACACCCAATGAGTTTATGATCCTGACAACCACAAATAACACACTTTTTCTTTTTATCATTCATTTTTCTATGGCTTACAATGAGACACTATTGTATAGAACTCATTCATAGTATTCTCTAATTCTTCAGTGGTTTCTGCTTTCATAATTTTTTCTTTAAAATCAGCAACCCATTTTGCTGTAAATGAATTAAGTGTAATGCTACCGATAGTTTGCTTGTTCAAACACTCATCCATCTTTTCAATATATTGTGACTTATCTATCATCATCATATTTATTGAATCCATAAATGGATTCATGCTAAAAAAATATGCAGACGCAGAAAAACCAACTACTATAATTACAATTACACCAACAGTAAATCTTACGTTTAATCCCATCAGACTATCACCTAATATCCTTTAGCAAATAGTGCATTTGTAGTGCCTGAATTTTTACAATAAATGCATGTTTCTGATTTTTGTGTACCGTCAAATGGAACAACACGCAATCCTGCACCAGTCTCCTCTTTGATCTTGTCTTCACATGTTTGATTACCACACCAGGAACAGTCTATCATTTTTCCATTCTTTAATTCTTCTTTGAATTGTTGATATTCAGAAACTCTAACAACTCTTTCATCAAGAATTTTTTTGGCATTGACAAACATTTGTTGTTGTATATTTTCTAATTCTAAATTTATTGTTTCTGACACTTTATCCAAACTGATGTCATCCTTTGTTTGGTTATATCTTCTAGCCATCACTACTTGATTTTTTGCAATATCCTTTGGACCTATTTCAATTCTGATTGGTATACCTTTCAACTCCCAATCATTAAATTTGAATCCCGGTGTGAGGTTATCCCTATCATCTAATTCTACCCGTACGTTGTTGCTAGCCAAGGAATCTTTGATTTTATTTGCTTCTAGTATCATTGTTTCTCTATCTTCTTTCGAGTAGTAAATTGGAATTATAACAACCTGAATGGGAGATACTTTTGGTGGCAAGACAAGTCCTTTGCTGTCACCATGTACCATAATCATACCACCAATCAATCTCCATGACACTCCCCATGATGCTTGCCATGCATACGTTTCAACATTGTTTACATCAAGGTATTTCACATCAAAAGGCTTCGAGAAGTTTTGTCCTAAGAAATGGGATGTACCCATTTGAAGTGCTTTACCATCTGGCATTAATGATTCAAGCGTAGTTGTATAAACCGCACCAACAAACTTATCCTTCTCACTTTTTTTTCCTGTGATTACAGGAATAGCTAACTCTTCTTCGATAGTTTTTTTGTATATGTTTAAAATTTCCATTACCTCATTTTCAGCTTCATCTTGTGTAGCATGGACAGTGTGTCCTTCTTGCCATAGAAATTCTGATGTTCTGAGAAATGGTTTTGTGCCAGTAATCTCTGCTCTCAAAGCAGAATTCCAAAAATTAATTTTTAATGGTAAATCTCTCCAACTTTTGATCCATTTTGAATAAAGTGAATATGCAAGGGTTTCAGATGTAGGTCTTAGTGCTAATCTGTCACCTATTTCTGAATCACCAGATTGTGTAACCCAAAAAACTTCAGGATTAAAACCCTCAAAATGTTTTTTTTCTTTACCAAGTAATGATTCAGGTATTAAAACAGGCAAAAATCCATTTCTATGACCAGTTTCTTTGAGTTTTTTATCTAGTGATTCTTTGATAGATTCCCAAATAGAGTAACCATCAGGCCTTAGAACAATTAATCCTTTAACAGGAGCATAGTCTGCAAGCTCCGCCTTGATCACCACTTGAGTGTACCACTCACTAAAATCATCATTCTTGGATGCAGTGATACCAACTTCTTTGTTCAACTATACATTTCAATCATAATCTACATAATGAGTTTTTCTTACCCACAATCTTATTATCATAAAAAAATCTCACATAACATGGCAAAAAGTACAAACTGGGTAAAAATCGTAGAGAAAATTCTATCGTTTGATAAAAAAATGAGATTTGTCGCTATAATTGATCTAAAAGGAAACATCACAGAAGGAATCATGAAAGAGGGAAAATCTTCCTTGGAATCCCAAAGGCATCAAGAGCATTTTTGTGCACAAGTTGCACTTAGAAGAAAAATGCGCAAAGAGTTTGATAAAAGTTTAGGCGCAGTAAATTATGTTCATATTGAGAGAAAAAATGTGACACAGATTGTAGTTTACACACGATTCAAGACCATATTTGTCACCATTGAGCCAAATCTTCCAATATCTAGAAAATTACAAATTATTAAAAAGATAAAACAACTGGCAGCAAAATTATAACAATAAAATTTTACTATAGGTTATCTCCCTTACACAGAACTTTCCCTGTCACTCTACTTTGAAAATTCTTACAAATAAAACATGGGATGAATTGAACTGTTTCCTTTAAAACTGGGCACTCCACATACTCTCCTTTCATTCTTTTTAACATCTTTCCACTCACTCCATTAATCTTCAATTTTCCTTTTTCATCCATCATTCCTGATTCTTTTAATTGTCCTTTTACTTCTTTGGAAAGCAGCTGTTTTTTTTCACTAGTTTTTATTTCAACCTCGTATTTGAAATCAAGCTCATTTGACATATCATTGCTTTTGAGATGCTCAATTTAATATTACTGATTTGGGCTAAATCTAAATAGATCGGCTAATGCTGATTAAGCTTAATATTGAAAAGAATTTGGTCGAAATATGGAACACTGTGCTAGTAATTTTTGATGTTGAGGGAGTCCTTTATGACGCTGAATATTTGCCGCTTTTAGCTGAAAAAATGAATAAGGAAAAGGAAGTATGGGAAATCACCAAAAAAGGTATACAAGGAAAGATAGATTGGGAAGAAGGGTTAAGAGAACGTGTAGAACTTCTCAAGGGTCTGGATTATAAAACATGTAAAGACGTGGCAGATTCCATGCCAATAATGACTGGTGCTAGGGAATTATGCAGTGCATTAAAGAATGCGGGTTGGAAATTAATGGCAGTTTCTGGTGGTTTCACAATTATAACTGATAGACTGAAAACTGAATTAGGTATAGATCACATATTTACAAATGAGCTTATCTTCAATGATGAGAAATTAGACGATGTAGTTGTAAATGTCAATGCAGACAAGTCCAAGTCTGCTATATCAAAAATCACAGAATGGAATGAAAAAAAAGAGAATATCACTGTGGTAGTTGATGGTGCAAATGATGTAAAACTGTTTGATATTTCTGAGCTTGGGATTGCTTTCAGAGCCCAAGATCTGGTAAAAGACTTGGCAACAGTCACACTTGATGAGAAGGATCTCACTAAGGTAATTCCTATAATAAATAATCATTATAATCTGACATTAAGCGTGTAGGTTCAGATTCAAGCAATCTTAATCTTTTTTACAAATACTTGCCAAGATATATCATGTCAATCCAGATTATTCCAGTCAAAATACAAAAAGATATTGTCCCTAATGACAATCTTGTGGATTTGGTCTTAGAATCAACCGAAATTCAGGATGGTGACATACTAGTTTTTTCTCAAAAAATAGTTTCCAAGAGTGAGGGTCGTATTCTAAGTTTATCATCTGTAAATCCTTCACTTCTTGCCAACGGGATATCCAGTTCATACAACAAAGATCCAAGATTGATGGAATTGATACTTTCAGAAAGTAAAAGGATAGTAAGAATGGAAAATGGAATAATCATAGTTGAAACAAACCATGGATTTGTTTGTGCGAATGCAGGTATAGATGAAAGTAATGTGCAGGATGGCTATGCTACGTTGCTACCTGAAGATCCTGATAGGTCATCTAACTTGTTGAAAGAAAGAATTGAACAAAAGACTGGAAAAAATATCGCTGTAATAATTTCTGATACATTTGGAAGACCATTTAGGTTGGGTCAAACCGATGTTGCAATCGGTGTTGCAGGAATTGAACCAATCTTAGATTATAGTGGTAAGCCTGATACATTTGCAAAGATCATGCATGTTACTGCCATAGCAATTGCTGACGAGATCTGTTCAGCAACGGAACTTGTTATGGGCAAAGTTGAAAAGTGCCCAGTTGCATTAGTTCGAAATTACAAGTTTAATTTCTCCGATGCTAAAATTCAGAATTTATTGCGGCCAAAACATGAGGATTTGTTTAGGTAATTCTAAATAATTACCACGTCCTAAAATGTATGTTAATATGGAATCATTAAAAACCGAACTGCATTGTCATAACATTTTTTCTAATGGGCATGTAGGCGTTTTAGAACCAATTCATGACTGTAGTGTCACAATTTCACAGCAATTAGAACAAGCACATATGGAAGGTCTTGATGTACTTTTTGTTACTAATCACAACACAATCGATGGTTATGAACAGATGCTTGAATATAAAAAAAATCATTGGAAATTTGATACATTAAACGTATACCCAGCGGAAGAGGTCACAACTGATAACGAATCACATGTATTGGTATATGGGATTGATCACGCAATCAAGCCTGGACTTTCATTGCATGAAATATTAGATGAGGCAAAAAAACAGAATGCTGTTACTATTGCACCTCATCCATTCAGTTTAATGGATGCACTTCGTGAGGATTCTGTTCACTGTGATCTATTTGAGGTATTCAACAGCTCAAATGTTGATGTATACTCGAATATTAAGGCAAAAAAATTTTCAGAAGAGAAAAATTTGAATGTAGTTGCAGGGAGTGATTCTCATGTAAAATCTACAATTGGTCGTTGTACCAATTTAATTCACTCTGAAAATAAATTAGATGACATAATTCATGCAATGAGACATAATCAGATAAAAATCAACACAACTGGATATGTACAACCTAGGGAAGTATTAGAGCATATTAGATACAAGATTGAAAATTCAAAAAATTATATCGATATACATGTTTCAGAATTTTATCCACGATCAGCATGGGCATTTTCATTATTATACAAATTGTACATGCTTAGTCCTGAGGGTGTATTTTGCAATGCGTTATACCGAATATCAATAAGCATGCTCAAACGGATTTCCAAGAAAATAAATTTTGAAGGATACAATCCTTCTATTTTTAGAGAACGTGATCTTGGAACTATAGCAAAGATGATCTTTTGATTATATGGTATAGATTTTAATTGATGAAAGGTAAAAAACAACGTAGGTGAATTGAAATTTCAGAATCAGGGAAAACACTAGACGCAAGAGGATTGTTCTGTCCATCGCCAGTCATGCAAACAAATGTTGAACTCTCAAAAATGCAGATTGGTGAAATTTTAACTATTCTTGCCGATGATCCTGCTGCTGAAGATGACATAGCAAGCTGGGCTAGAAGACTTGGGCATGAAATAGTCAAGATGGAAAAAAATGGAAATGAAATTCATTTTGAAATTAAAAAGGTAAAATAAACTAAGACATAGTAGAACTAGATACTTAAATTAAATAACAAAGTGATCTTAGTATAATCAATGACTGGTCAAAGGATTGATGGTATTGAGGTGTCAAATGCAGTTAAAGAAATTCTGTCACGTGCAGTCACCCATATTAAATCAGAGGGCTTGGTACCATGCTTGGCTACAGTTCTCATAGGTGATGATCCTGCATCTGCTACATATGTAAAAAACAAGCACAGCGCATGTGAAAAAATTGGGATAAAAACAAAAGATCATAAACTATCTTCTGAGACAACTCAGAGTCAACTCAACCAAATAATAGATAACCTAAATCAGGATAAAGATGTTCATGGAATTCTCGTTCAGCTACCACTACCTAAACACCTTGACGAATTTGCAACTGTTTCTAGAATATTACCAATAAAGGATGTTGATTGTTTAACACCTCAAAATGTAGGTCTTTTGGCAATAGGAAAATCCATCCTAAAACCTTGCACACCATCTGGAATAATGGAGATGTTTTATTATTACAAAATTAAGCTTGAAGGAAAAAATGTAGTTTTGATTAATCGTAGCAACTTGGTAGGAAAGCCACTCTATCACTTGTTATTACAAAACAATGCCACCGTAACAACATGTCACTCAAAAACTAAAAACCTAAAAGAAATTTGCCAATCCGCAGACATTGTTATTACTGGTGTAGGTGATCGAACAAAGTTTACACTAACTTCAGATATGATTAAGAAGGACTCAATTGTGATAGACGTTGCAATATCAAGTCAAGATGGAAAATTGGTTGGTGACGCAGATTTTGATGATGTTATACAAAAGGCATCATTTGTTACACCAGTTCCTGGTGGAGTAGGACC
>JASMGS010000084.1 GCA_030751155.1 Candidatus Nitrosopelagicus sp. | reverse complement strand
CTCTCAGATGGAGAGCCTTCAGATCCATATGCAGTTCGTTCAATGGTTAAATCACTCAAATCTCTTGGAATCAAGATGGTTGCAATCGGAGTGGGTAGAGATACCTCTAATGCAACAATAATTGCAACTAATTTGAAATATCTAGGATTCGAAAGGACGTTGGGAGTCTCCAGACTTAATGATATCCCTAAAAAGGTGTTAACTGTACTAGGTAATAATTGAGGTTTTAGATAAATTGGAAAAAGAATGTTCTGAATGTGGAAGTTTGTTTATTTGTGAAGAAGATAGCGGTACTTGTTGGTGTGCCAGTTTGCCAAAATTATCAAAGGAACAGATTACTGATAATGATTGTATGTGCAAAAAATGTCTTTTACAGAAATATAAGAAAAAAATCCTAAAAACAGATGAAATTACAAAAGACCTTTTCGAAGAAGAATTTCGCTATCAGTGGAAAAATAAACATTAATTTTTAAAGTTCGTTGAATTGGTAGAGTATTTTTTGCATTGTAGTATTTTTAGGATCTATCTCTTTTATTTTATCACAACATTCCATTACCCCTTTTTTATTTTTCATATCGGCAAGAATACTAGCCTTAAGCACAAGGGCATCAATATCATATTCGGCAATTTCTAGAACTTTATTCATATACGATAAGGTTTTTTCAATATCACCTTTCAGAAAATGGATTGTGCCTATAATGAATGCAATATCAGTGTCATTTCTATATTTTTCATCTTTTTCGAGATTTACACTATACTTTAATGCCTCAGCATATTTTTTTTCCTTGACAAATTTACGAAGTTTCTGTTGAGGTTTATTTTTATTGAAAAGTCCTACCAATTTTGATACAAATTAAAATTTTAGTTATCAGCATTTAGATTTTCTGATTTGAGTTTTTCCCAGTCATCCAGAAAAGCCTTCAAGCCTTTATCAGTTAATGTATGAGTAAGCATTTTTCCGAGAACTGCGCCTGGAACTGTTACAATATCTGCACCGATTTTTGCAGCATCAACTACATGTTGTGGATGCCTAATACTTGCGACTAGAATCTCTGTATTAAAATCATAATTTTGAAAAATTTGTTTGATTTCCTTTATGAGATCCATGCCCGTATGACCAATATCGTCTAATCGTCCAATGAAAGGACTGACATATTTTGCGCCGGCTTTTGCAGCTAAAACAGCCTGATTTGGAGAAAATATCAAAGTAACATTTACTGGAATTCCTTCTGCGGTTAAACTCTTACAAGCCTTTAGTCCTTCTCCTGTCATTGGACATTTAACTACAACATTGTCACCATACTTACGAAGTCTTCTTCCTTCTTCCATCATTCCATCGTAATCAGTACTAATAACTTCAAGACTTACATCACCTTTGATAATTTCTGAAATCTCTTCCATGATCTTTTGTGGATCTCCACCCTCCTTTGCTAATAATGAGGGGTTTGTTGTAATACCGTCAACAAGTCCCATGTCATTATACATTCGTATAATATCAAGATTGGCTGTGTCTAGAAAAATTTTCATGTTTTTTTACTCCTTACTTCTTTTACCGCTTTTGCTATATTAATAGATGTCAATCCATGTTTTTCAAGCAATTGTGGAATCTCGTTATCACGTGCTGATTCACCAAATTTATCCTGTGCACCAATACGTTTTATTGGTACTGGATAAGATTCTGAAACAACTTCAGAAACTGCTGAACCAAATCCACCAATAATATTATGTTCTTCACATGTTACAATTGATCCTGTTTCTCTAGCACTTTTTTCTAATAGATCCTTGTCAATTGGTTTGATAGAAAAACAATCTATAACTCTACAAGATATTCCGTCTTGTTGAAGCATATTAGCTGCATCCAATGCCATCTTCACTGTAATTCCACATGCAGCAATTGTACAATCAGAACCATCACGTAATACTATACCCTTTCCAATCTGAAATTCTTGCGAGTCGTTATGAATTATGGGAGTTTTTGATCTAGCCATTCTCATGTAAAATGGTCCATATTGTTGAGATATTATCCAAGTAAGTTTTGAAACAGTAGTTGAATCAGCTGGTACAAGAACTCTCATGTTAGGAATTACTCGCATGATTGCAATATCTTCAATCTGTTGATGAGAACCACCATCAGCTCCAACACTTAAACCGCCATGAGATACCACTAATTTAACATTTAATCCCTTTTTGTCTCCGGGAGACGGATATGCAATAGCATTTCTGATTTGATCAACACAGCGTCCTGGTAGAAATATTGCATATGTGCTAGCAAACGCTGTCTTTCCAGAATATGCAAGACCTGCAGCAACTGAAACAAGATTAGCTTCAGCAATTCCTACATTGAAGAATCTCTCAGGGAATTTTTTACCAAAGTTTGAAGTCTTCAATGAATCAGTTGTATCAGCACCCAAAACTACAACATTTGGATCTTGTTCACCAACTGCAACAAGTGCTTTACTATATTCAGTTCTCATATCACCTAGATGTTCTGTACTCATTGGAATCCAAGCTCCTTTGTAATCTGAACTAAACCATCTTTTTTCTTTCCAACAACGTGTAAATCAATCCATTTGTTTACAAGATCTGTTCCACCAAGATCATGAGCCTTTTTGATTAATAATCGTCTTCTTGAATCAAGAACTTGATTTCTAAACTCTTTAATGATCATTCTAACATCACTTTGTCCGATAATGGCACTTCCACCTACAAATGCTCTTCCTCCATCTGCAAAACATGCACCAATATTTTCTAAATTTACTCCGCCATCTACTTCGATATATCCATCAAACTTATGATCATGAAGATCTTTAGTAATTCGTTGTATTTTTTCATGCGTAGATTCTATAAATTTCTGACCGGATTTACCTGGAACTACTGACATGACTATTATTTGGTCTAACATTTCAGCAAATTTGTAAGACCATTGTGGAAGATCTGTATCTGGATTAATTGCAAGACCAATTCCAACTTGATTCGAACGTAACTGATCACATATTTCACCAAAACTAGATTCGTCACATACTTCAGCATGAACTGTAATTATATCACTTCCAGCATCTATGTAGTTACGAACATGTTTCACTGGATCATTGATCATAAGGTGTGTATCAAAAGGAAGTAGTGATAGCGGACGAAGTTTCTGAATTTCTGCATGATCAAATGTTTTGTTAGGTACAAACTGACCATCCATCACATCTAGATGAATATAATCAGCTCTTCCCTCGTTACATCGTTCAACCTCTTTTCCAAGATTTGACATATCACCTGCAATAATTGAAGGTGCAATCATAAATTGAGATTCAAGCTCATCCTCAATAATGGGAACAATGTCTTGTTGAGGAGCTTTTCCATGCCATTGCGGATTATCTTCCATATGTTCTACCCCTTTGCCTTTGACGGTTCTAGCAATAATTATTGATGGGAGGCCTTTGGTTTCATTAGCTCTTCTTATTGCATCAGAAATTTGCTCAGTTCTATGTCCATCAACCTCTATAACATTCCAACCAAAAGAACGCCATTTATCACCAGTCTTCCATCTACTTGCATCTTTCCACATCTCTGACAAGTCGTTACCAATTAATTCCTCATCTAATGGCATAATTTTTTCTGTATAGGAATCTTGTTGTATGAAATTTCTATCAAGGAATGCTGTAATGTTATCAATCTTATACTTTGCAGCTGTCATTGCTGCCTCCCAAACTTGACCCTCATCAGACTCGCCATCACCAATGATTGTATAAATTCTATTATTCTTACCGTCAAGTCTTGCAGCCAATGCATTACCTATAGAATATGATAATCCAATTCCCAAGGAGCCACCACAAAACTCAACTCCAGGGCATTTGAGATCTGGATGACCCTGAAGCTTGCTTCCAAACTGTCTCAATGTTACAATATCCTTAGGATCAAAATATCCAGCTACTGCCATATTTGAAAAAAGGCCAGGTGATGCATGACCCTTTGAAAGTATAAGCTTGTCACGATCTTCCCAGCCTGGATTTTTTGGATCATATTTCAAATACTTGTAAAATAAACAGCCCAAAATTTCAGCCATAGAAAAAGATCCTCCTGGGTGACCAGAACCAGCAGCAGCTGTAGCCTTAATCACAAGTTTTCTAGCCTTAAGAACCTGCTTTTTGATCTGATAGTAATTCAGTCCCATATAATAAAAATCAAGTATCACATGTATAACTGCATATATTTTGAACCTTTTTTCAATGAATTAAATATAATTATGACAATTTTAATTGGTAGATGAATATTGACTTGAAGATTCAGGATAGCGTGCCATTAATGATCTATGATGATGAGTGTTATGTATGCATTCAGTTTGCTAAACTTGTTAATTATTTGGCAAAGGGTAGACTATATCTTGTTGGTCATTACACAGATTTTGGAAAAGATCTCAGAGATAATTTTCTAGATTCAAATGCACTAAAGATGTTTTGGTTTATTGATAGCAAAACTGCTTATGGTGGAAGGGCAGCTATTTCTCCATTATTTTCTGCGATTTTGAATAGTAGTGAATCTTTTCCAAAGAAAAAAATTCAGAAGAAGAATACCCTTAGATGTAAAAGCCCAGCAGCAGTATTTTTTCGTTCAGCAAGCCTTCTAACTAATAGTAAAAAGATCAAAATACCAAATAATTAAGATAAAACTAGTATCCTCGCTGATTTCTATCAGGTTTGTCTATATTCGGATTTCTAAATCCATGTTTTTCCATCATATGATTTAGAAACAGGATATCGTTAGAAAAGTTCTCTCCACATACAGAACAAGTAGACACACAAACTCCAAATCTATATGACTATTAATTATTTGTATAATAAAATGCCAGCACTACTACTTCCCAAGAGCTCTCGCATCTTAGTAACATAGCAGCGACATTGGGTTTGACTTCCAGGTTCGGAAAGAGACTGGGTCGCACCCCAACGCTATGACCGGCTTACTGAGTATGAGTCAATCTTATCTATTAACGTAACTATGTTATGAATCATAAAAGTGAGTATTTTGTTCTTCATATTTTCTCACGAGATATAAATTAAAGATAAGATCAATGTTGACATGACTCATCGTATAGCGGCATTAGACAAAGATTTGTGCCAGCCAAAAAAATGTGGTTTAGAATGTATCAAATACTGTCCTGTGAATAAATCAGGAGCTGATTGTATCATACTAAATGAAGAAACAAAAAGGGCTCAAATTGATGAGGATATTTGTAATGGGTGCGGTATTTGTGTGAAAGTTTGTCCATTTGATGCTATTACAATTGTTAATTTAGCAACAGAACTTTCGACTGATAAAATCCACCAGTATGGTATCAATTCATTCAGATTATACAAATTACCTACACCAAAAAAAGGTGAAGTTGTTGGATTGTTAGGTAGAAATGGTATGGGGAAAAGTACGATAGTCAATATTCTATCAGGAAATTTAAAACCAAACTTAGGAAATTATAACGAGCCACCCGACTGGGATGAAATACTAAGATACTATAGTGGAACAGAACTCAAATCACATTTCGAACAGATTAGTGAAAATATTATCAAATCCTCTATAAAACCACAACAAGTATATGATATTGTAAATGCTTTTGATGGTACAGGAAAAGAACTTTTAGCAAAATATGATGAGCGAGGAATTACAAATGATTTAGTAAAAAAATTGGATTTGAAAAATTCATTAGAACAAAATCTTCAAGAATTAAGTGGAGGAGAACTTCAAAGATTAGCTGTAGCCATTACAGCATCAAAAAATGCAGATTTTTATTTTTTTGATGAGCCCTCATCATATAATGATGTATTTCAAAGAACAGGAGTAGCGAGAGTTATTCATAGCTTAGCTGAACTTGGTAAAAGCGTGATGGTTGTAGAACATGATCTAACATTATTAGACTATCTCAGTGATTACATTGAAGTGTTATACGGTGTTCCTGCAGTGTATGGAATTGTATCGGGTATAATGTCAACCAAAGTTGGAATAAATGTATTTTTGGATGGATTTCTTCCAAATGAGAATGTAAGATTTCGTGACAAGAAGTTTACGTTCGACGCATCAACATCACAAGATGAATTTCAACATGGTGATAAAATCATCTCTTACCCAAAGCTTGTAAAAAAATATCCGACATTTTCGGTAACAATTGAGCCTGGTTTTGTAAAAAAAGGTCAGTTACTTGGTGTTATGGGAGCTAATGCATTGGGTAAAACTACTATGATGAAAATGATTGCCGGTGTAGAAAAACCAGATATTGGCACTGTAGAAAAAAAACTCAAGATTGCGTATAAACCACAATACCTCTCAAATGATATTGATGTTGAAGTTGTATCAGTTTTGGATAAAGCAAATCAAAGTCCAATTGAGGATAGTCAGGAAGAGGAACAGATAGTGGATCCTCTAAAAATTAAAAAGTTGTATAATAAATCTATAAAAAATTTATCTGGTGGTGAACTACAGAAAGTCGCAGTTGCTTCGTGTTTACTACAAAAAGTTGATGTGTATGCATTGGATGAACCATCTGCATTTTTAGACGTTGAAGATAGAATAGCTATTGGAAAATTTCTCCAAAAATTTGTACGTTCGTTTGGTAAATCAGCAATAATTATAGATCATGATTTGCAATTAATGGATCTTGTCTCAGATTCAATGGTGATTTTTGAGGGTACTTCAAGTATTGATGGGCATGGTTCTTCACCTTTACCTAAATCAGAAGCCATGAACAGATTTCTTAAATCACTTGAAATCACTTTTAGAAGGGATGAAAAAAGTTTGCGGCCTAGAGTAAATAAAGAAGGAAGTAGATTGGATAAACAACAAAAAAACTCTATCAATTATTATTACAGAAATTGACACGTATGCTAAAAAAAGCATTAGAAAATATTCTTTCAGAAAAAGAAAGTATGGAATTATTTTCTTCGTTTGATCAGGTTGGTGAAATAATAGTATTAAGAATTCCTGATTCGTTACAGGCAAAAAAGAAAATCATAGGTGAAACCCTATTAGAACAAGTAAAAACGGCAAGATCAGTATTTTATCAATCATCACCAGTTGAGGGTGAATTTAGAACTAGAAGTTTAGAAATTTTGGCTGGGATTGATAATACACAAACCGAATACAAGGAGACTGGATGTAAATTTATTGTTGATGTAGAAAAGGCATTTTTTTCCCCTCGTTTATCTACAGAACGTGAAAGGATTGCTGGTTTGGTTAAAGATGGTGAGGTTGTTGTTAATATGTTCGGTGGTATCGGAATGTTTTCTATTTTGATAGCAAAAACGAAAAAATGTACTGTCTATAATATTGATATTAATCCTGAGGCGGCAAAATTATGTAATAAGAATATTGAAATTAACAAACTTGTAGGTAATGTGATATCAATAGAAGGTGATTCTTCAGAAATAAAAAAGCATAATATAGAAAATAAATCAGACCGAACATTAATGCTGCTGCCTGAACAATCAGACAAATTTCTGGATTCTGCAATTTTAACTACAAAGAATAATGGTATTATTCATTATTATTCACATATACATGCAGATAAAAAATCGGATGCTCCAAAATTATCTGAACAGCATTTCTTAGAAACAACTTCTGTCAAATCTACTATATTAGGATCAAAAATAGTCAGAGCTGTTGGTCCCAGATTCTATCAAACAGTTGTAGATGTAAAAATAAAAAAATAGATTATGTTTCGTCGTCCTGAATAGTAGATGATGGAGAAGATTTTGTAGTTGCCATTACATATCCTATCCATGAAATAACTCCAAGTATGCCTCCAATAATTGTCAAAATAGATAACTGCAAAACAATTGGACTCCATTCAGATAACATAATCAAATATGCATATACAAAAAAAGCCGATATAGCAAGAATAAATATTATGATTCCACCAAATTTTCGTCTAGACATATGCTAAAAATCAAATGTAGTTATTTATTTTAATCTAGTCAGAGAAATTAATAGCCATAAGATACGCATCTTCGCCATCTCGATAATACGTTTTTAATCTTTGATTTATAGAAAAGCCTAATTTTTCATATAACCTTACAGCATCATTATTACTACATCGAACTTCTAGGTACATTTCTCCACACTGTCTCATTTTTACACCTTTTAATGATTCATTTACTAGTTCGCTACCAAAACCTTTTCCTCGATGTTCATCTATTACTGCAACAGAAACCACATGACCTTTTTTTACAAAACCCAATTTTTTAAAATTTGAAAATCCATATTCCGTTTTACACATTATGTATCCAATAAGTTTACCAGAAATCTCAGCTATAAGAAATGCTTCTGGTAATTCATCAAGAAGACTTTCATAAAAATAATCAGAATAGTGTTCGGGGAGAGTTTTCAAATTAATCTCCATAACAGGTATAATATCAGTTGGATCACATCTTCTAATGATGCAATTTCCTATTTGTCTAAGTATAACCTGCAATATTTTCTAATAGTTTTAGCAAATATTTAATTTTAAAGGCAAAAACCAATTAATAGATTCTATTTTTACTGTTAATATGACCGAACCATCCCAAGATGATGTTACACAAATAGTATCTTCTATCTTTGATATACAGGAGACTGTTGTATTTGCTGAAACATTAAGATACAAAATAGATAGTTATGATTTCAAAGATAAATTTGTAAGACTTGCTCAGAACCTAGAACTTTTAGGTATGGTGACTAGATTAGAAAAATCTTATGATGGATTATATCTTGATATTTCTAGAATAGCCAAACCTAAAAAAAAATGGTTATCAAAATCGTTTGTACCAAGAATTCTTTTTGTTGTAACCGTGATCATGGTATTGGTTGATGGTTACTATAGAACTGATTTTGTCAATAGTCTTTCTTTCATCGGTAATCCAACAGAGATGTCAATTTTGTACGCGTTTTCACTTATCGGAATTTTGGGAGTTCATGAATCTGGTCATCTTATTGCAGCTAAAAAACACAAAATTAGAACAACATGGCCATATTTTATTCCAGGTGTCCCAGTTTTTGGAATACCCACCTTTGGTGCGCTAATTCAATCTAGGGGATTAACGATTAATCGAGACATCTTATTTGATGTTGCAATTGCTGGTCCTATTGCAGGTTTAATCATAGCTATTATTGTCTCAATGTTTGGAGCATTAACATCACCAGTAATAGACAATATGTTAGCTGATGAATTGAATGATGGATGGCAATTAATGGAAATGAATATGCCAATATTCATGATAGTTTCTCTTGAAATTTTTGACAAGGGAGATGGACATGTAATTATGTCCCCTATCTTTTTTGCTGCATGGCTAGGATTTCTTATTACATTTTTGAATTTGTTGCCTGCCTGGCAATTAGATGGTGGTCATATGGCAAGAACTTTGTTAGGTAAAAAATGGCATAAAATTGCAACATATGCGAGCACAGGACTTTTAGCTGCGTTGGGTTATTGGTTTATGGCATTATTTATTTTATTTCTAAGTAGTAGAAGTAGAGATATGAAACCACTTGATGACATTTCTCCTTTATCAAAAAATAGAAAAAAACTGTTTGTTGTTATAGTAATTCTTGGATTTTTATGTGCTCCATTACCATCTTGGATATTACCTTAAAAAAGTACGTGCCCCATCAGAAATCACTTTAATTTTTTGGTTTTGTCCCTGAGTTTTTAAAATATAATCCATTACTTTTTTGATTCCGTTAAATGATAACATATTTAGTTTTTTTGTATAAAATTCTGGTAATATAGATAATATACCAATCTGAAATTTCTTTTGTATTTCTGTGAGATATAAAAGATTCTCCATGCCATCTATGTATTTTGACGGTTTTTTCAATTGATCAATATTTAGTCTATCATCAATATAATGTCGGATTGCATCTGAACCAATACCATGCCTACATTCGGCTGTTAAAATTGCATGTCCATCATTTTTCAGTGCATTTGTACAATTCCATAAAGATGATAAAGATTTTCCTAATGTATGGTTACTTGATTCTTTTCCTGTGCTTATTATCATTGTTCTGTGTTTACCTATGTCTGCTTCTGCGTATGAACCAAATGCTTTTGTCAATGAAGTTGTAGATGAAGGGTGATCTACAGCTAAATCACAAATTCCATTTGAATTTGCGATAATTTCTATTCCTAATATATCAAATTTTTTAGAAAATTTTTGTGCGATTTTGAAACTTTCAACATTTTCTCCTGGTGAAGGCTGATCATTTTTTCGCTTTTCATATGCAGAAAGCATCAACTCGGTTCCAAATTTTTTTAGCAACCGTGTAGATATTGTTTCAAATCCAAATAATCCGTCAAATTCCATCTCACCTAAAAATACTAAATTAGAATTTTCAAGATTATTAAATTCAGAAACATTATGTTCTGGAAGATATTTTTTTAACATAGGCAGAATTTCTTTATCAGCTAAAATGACAGGTTTTTGAATGGATTGTTTTTCATATTTCTCGAATAAAACTGATAACGTCTTTCTAACAGCATCTGATGCGTTTAATACTACAATTTCTGTGGGTTTGGATATATCCAATGATTCTAGTTTAGAATCAATTTCAGAATCTGAAAGATTAGTACCCTTGATCTCGGTTTTTTGCTCTAGATTTTCAGCTTTTATATCCAAAACAACTTCATTTGCACCATAATTCAACCATATTTCAGGCATAAATTATGCTAAAACGTAAAGCAAAATAAATCCAGTTTAGTTAATTTTGGTATGGAGTTTGTTAAAGAGTTTGCAATATTTTTATACAAAAATAACATCATTAAATTTGGAAATTTTACACTAGCAAGTGGTAAAAATAGTCCTTACTATATAGATCTTAGATTAGTTCCTAGCTATCCGCACCAATTTAGAAAAATGATAAAAAACCTGCAAAATTTAATCGATAAAAAAACAGGTTTGAAAAACTTTGACGCTTTAGTTTCTGTTCCTACTGGAGGTCTTGTCATTGCATCAGCCCTTGCCATTGAAACTGTCAAACCACTAATCTATGTACGAAATAAATCAAAAGAATATGGCACTTCAAAATTAATCGAGGGTAAGTTATCTTCTAATATGAAATTAGTGATGATAGATGATGTTGCTACTACTGGTAATTCAATTTTAAATGGTATAAAACAACTTCAAGAAGCTGGCTCAATAATTTCAGAATCATATGTTATTGTAAATAGGCTAGAAAATGCAAACAAAGCAATGGATTCAGTTGGCGTGAAACTTTATCAGTTAACTGATATATTAGAAATCACAAAAATTCTGTTCGAAGAACATTTGATTGATGAAGAAATATTAGAAAAAATTAAAAAACAGATAGATCAAGCGTCATAAAGCATTAGATCTTTGTCTTCTAATACTGCATGTATATTATGTACTGATTTATAGACATCAGACTCTTTTTTTGCTCCAGTACAAACCAATTTACCTGATGCAAATAAAAGTAATACAGTTTTTGGATCTACCATTCTGTGTATTAAACCAGGAAATTGTTCTGGTTCATACATACTTCTAGGTAATTTTCTTGCTGCCTGTTCAAGATGAATTTTTCCTCCCAAACTACCAGATGCAACAATATTTTGGATTGTTATGACAGCTTCTTTTTTGATTTTGATTTTACCTTTACGTAATTGTTGTACAACAGAACGAACAGCTTTGATAGCCATATCCTCGGATTTACCACCAGTACATACCATTTTGCCTGAACGAAAAATCAAAGTTGCAGTTTTAGGTGAAGTTAATCTAAACACTAATCCCGGAAATTGATCAGGATGCCATTCAGTGGATGGGAATTTTTTAGTTACATCAGCAAGATCTATTGCTTGGTCGACTGAGGCGGAAGCAACTACATTTTCAATACTAACAATTGGTTTTGTTTCTGTCATGTTATATTATTAAATACTGGCTTTATATACTACACTAAAAATTCCTGCATACAAAATATACTCTATTTCATCATTTGGCGGCTCAGTCAAATGCCTTTACATCATTTATCAGCTATAACTCTGATTCTTCATTGCAGCCAAAATAACTGGCTTATTGCTTGATTTAAAACTAGTTGAAAATATATGCAAAAATAATTTTTTAAAATAATTATGGGCCTGATGGGCTTCGATCCCGTGGCTCCCCGATTATGAGTCGGGTACTCTACCAAGCTGAGTTACAGGCCCTACCAAAAATCATTTTTTCTTAGTAAAAAATGTTATACAAATCAGCAGTATGTTTCAAAACAGCCATCCAATAACAAATTTTGGCATACTAGTGAGTTATTAGCCGCATCAAGTATCGTTTGTTCATCTTTGGATGAAGCATCTATAGCGTTTTCCCATGATTGAGCATGTCTTATATCAGCTTCCGTATGCTGTTTTAGGTACACAGTAGCATCAAAACTTGTAAGACCATAATATTCAGCCAAACCTTCTAATTTGGTTTTACTAATTTTTGGTATCTCTTTTTCAAGTGCATACATAGCAGATGAACCGGTGTCAAAAGAATACATTAATGAAAATAATCCTTCTATAGCCATAGTTGTTTTCTCCAATCCATTATAGGATTCTAGATCATAAGCAGAAACACCTAATGCATTAGCAAATTTAATCCATAGTTTGATGTGATTAGTTTCTTCGTTTTGGTTAAAATCTAATTCATTATACATCGATTCTGGAGCAGTGTCTAATAATGGAGTCATTAATCTGGGAACAGCTTTAACCAGTTGATAGTATTCTTTAGAATATCCAGCTAGTGCGTCTTGTGTTAACTTACCTTCAGACCAAGTTTGATAAAATGGATGTTTAAGTAAACTTTGTTCCTCTATTAGGGCATCTATTTTTTGAATTAAATTACTCATGATAAGCACCCATTTTGGTTATAAAAAAATCTTTTGAGTGACCAAAGAATTTTATTCATTGCCTTCAGATCGGTTTTGTATGCTCCTGTAGTGTAGTCCGGTCAAGCATTTAGGCCTTTCACGCCTGAGACTCGGGTTCGAATCCCGACGGGAGCACTTAAGTTTAATATATTTCCGCATGATATTTTAAATTGAAAGTTTTGTATAGAAAAAATTTAGAAGCAAACCTGATTGCAAATTATAGTGAATATGTGAAAAAAATTAATTCAGCATTAGATACTGAATTAGATTTATACTCTAAATCTGAATTCAAGGAACCTTTGAAATATGCATTGAGTGAGGGAAAAAGGATCAGACCGATCATTCTTTTGTTATCGTCGGAATGTGTAGGGAAAATTAATGATAGTGCCTTAGCACTTGCATGTGCCATTGAATTTTTGCATACTGAATCTATAATTCATGATGACATTATAGATAATGAAACAGTGCGTAGACGAAAAGATCCTTTCTATATAAAATATGGATACAATACAAGTGTGCTTACTGGTGATTTTGTTTTAGGGTTAATTTTGAATATTGCATCAAGGATTAATCATCAAAAAATTACGAAAAATCTTGCTACTGCTGCTATGTTAATGAGTGAGGGTGAGATTATTGAAACTAGGCTCGAAACAAGTGAAGATGTAACTTTTAATGATTATCTCAAAGTGATAGAATACAAAACTGCAATAGCATTTGAAACTGCTTGTAGACTAGGTGCTATTATTGCAGGTGGTACAGATAAAGAAATAGAATATTTAGCAAGCTACGGTAAGAATGTTGGAATTGCATATCAAATCAGAGATGATTTACATGACTGGAAAAATGAAGATAAATTATTTAATTTTATAATTAAAAAAAGTACAGACCCTAGAGATGTTTTTAATCATATGGATGAATTACAGAAAGAATATTCTGAATTAGCACTTTCTAGTATAAGAAAATTGAATGATTGTAACGCCAAAAGTAGTTTAGAAACTTTGGTTATGTTAACGAAGACTAAGGTGTAGATATAATACCAAGTGTTGGAGTTGCATACTCTGCAAATTGTATTATTGGTTCTGGATAGACTCCTATAGTCACCATGAATATTATTGAAAATATCATTACAGCTATAATTGATCTTGGTTCTTTGATTCTCTTTTCTGTTTCACCTTCAAAGTACATCTTTCGTATTATCCAACCATAATAAGCCAAAGATAATGCACTGTTTAGAACTCCTGCTACAGCAATCCATGGACCCCACCATACTACTGTTCCAGCATCAATTGCACCACCAAACAACATCAATTTACTCCAAAATCCACTAAGCGGTGGAACACCTGCAAGTGCAAGTAAAGATATTACTAATCCTAATGATGTTATAGGCATTCGTCTTCCAAGACCTTTTATTTTTTCAATATGCGTAACCGCTAGAGCTGTTACAATTCCAGCAACTGCGATGAATGCTACACCTTTCATCACAGCATGGTTCAGTATGTGAAATAGGGATCCTTGTATTCCTATAGGAGAAAATGGTGCAATAGACAAACCAATCAATATGTATCCTGCATGACCAATACTGGAATAAGCTAGCATTCGAGTCAGGCTTCTTTGCATTACAGCAGCAATATTACCAACTGTCATGGTCATGACAGCAATAATACCCAATGCAAGTGTCCAATCAAGGCTTAGGGCCACAGTTCCCATGACAATAACTCTTAATGCGGCAGCGAATCCTGCCTTTTTTGTACCAGCTGCTAATAGAGTTGTAATAGTTGGTGGTGCTCCCTCATATGCATCTGGTAACCACATATGAAATGGTACAAGACCCATTTTGAAGCCAAATCCAGCAATAAACATGCCTACAGCCAATAATGCGACGGGAATCAAATTTGCTTCAAGAACCATAAAGCCTTGAATTACTTCACCTATGTTTGTAGAACCCGTAATTCCATATGCTAGAGATATACCATAAATTATGATTGCAGATGCAAGTGCGCCAAACAAAAAGTATTTTATCGCAGCCTCATTAGAAATTGGATCCTTTTTCAAAAATCCAACTAGTATGTACGTTGGAATACTCATCAACTCCCATGCAATAAAGAGCATTACTAGATCTGTAGCATATGCTACAAGAACCATTCCTATGGTGGATAAAAGAATTAATGAAAAATAAACAGGTATGTTGCTTTTGTTTTTCATGTAACTGAATGAGCCGACTGTTGTGAATATTGCTACAATTAACATTGCAATTGCAAAGAATGCACCAAATGCATCGTCAACAAGAACGTCTTCTGAAAAAATTGCGGCAGGTGATACATGATCAAGTGCTAACTGATACAGGATATATCCAATTGAACCAAATAAGGCAAGGAGAGTTACTATACCATATGATACTACTGTACCCTTTTCCTTCATTGCGATACCCATTAGTGGAAGTGCAACTCCAACACTACCTAGAATGGCAAGAATAATTATTGGAGTTGATGTTAGCTCGATCATCTCATATCACCTATACTAATAATATCAGAACTACAAACAGTAATCCTGCTCCAAATACGTAAAGATATGATTGTGCTACACCGGTCTGAGTTCCTTGAACTACTTTTGCACCCCAACCAACCGCGCGTTCCAATCCAACATTCATGCCAGTGTCAATTGCAGTTTTTTCAAAGTATCTCCATAGTGCTCTAGAAGCCCATAAAGGTGCAGTAACAAATCCCCAATAGATCATTGCATTTAGGTACCATCTATTTAACATCAATTTGTGTAAAGAGTAAAAGAAAATATTTGAGTTAACAAACTTTGCAGGGTCAACCCAACGACCGATATAGAAGATATATCCAAGACCAAAGCCAACTGAAAACGCTATCAATGATGCACCAACAGCAACTGGATTAAGACCAGACAAGAAGCCTAATGATTCTGAATGTTCTACATCTATGTGTGGAGCATGAATGCCAAACGATTCATCAAGATATTCAGTGAAGAGATGGTGAATTCCTTCTTCAGCTGAAAATCCAACTATTCCAATTCCAATCGTCAATACTGCTAGAATTCCATATGGAATCCACATGGAACGTGGGGCTTCATGAATATGATGTCCTTTACTTTCCATCTTTTCGATATGCTTACTTTCTTTGCCAAAGAAGACCATACCCAACATTCTTGTGGTGTAAAATGCTGTAATAACCGCGGTCAAAACTGCTATGATGAAAATTGGTAATGCCCACTCATTTCCTGATTCGTAAACAGCAGCAAAAATTGCATCTTTGCTCCAGAATCCCGTGGTAATAAATGGGGCACCCATCAGCGCTAAACCTGCAGCCCACATGAATGCATATGTTTTCCGCATCTTTTTTCTTAAACCTCCCATATCTGTCATAAACCGTGAACCAACAATATGCAACAATGAACCAGCAGCCATGAATAATGAAGCCTTGAACATGGCGTGGGATATCATATGAAAGAATCCAGCAGTATATCCATCAACATATTGTTGTGATAAACCAGCAACACCAAGAGCCATCATCATGTAACCAATTTGTGAACCAGTTGAATATGCTAAAACTTTCTTGATTTCAGGATTAACCATTCCTTGAGTTGCAAGTAATAATGCAGTAATTGCACCAACCCAAGCAACAATTTCAAAGAATTGATCTGCCAAGATTCCAGCAGCTGCTAATGCAAAGACGATTGGTCCAATTCTTGCAACCAAAAACACACCAGCCTTGACCATCGTTGCTGCATGAATCAATGCAGATA
>JASMGS010000083.1 GCA_030751155.1 Candidatus Nitrosopelagicus sp. | reverse complement strand
TCAAAAAAGCTAAACAAATTCTATTCGAAACAAGACCCACTGCTGTGAATCTTACTTGGGGGTTAGAACAAATTATGAACGTAGCAGAGTCAGGAAATTCTGTTGATGGAATTAAAGAACTTGTGATCACAGCATCTAAAGACATGGCAGATAAAGATATTGAGACCAACAAAACTATGGGCAAATTTGGTGCCGAGCTATTTGATAATGATGACACCATAATGACTCATTGTAATGCAGGAGCTTTAGCCACTGTTGCGTATGGTACTGCTTTGGGCGTTATTAGAGCAACAAAAGAAAGTGGAAAAAATGTCAAAGTCATTGCCACTGAAACAAGACCTATCCAACAGGGTTCTAGATTAACGGCATTTGAACTAAAGCATGATGGTTTTGATGTGAGTTTAATTCCAGATACTGCAGTTGGATATAGTATGACTAATGGTTTAGTGAACAAGGTTGTGGTTGGTGCTGATAGAATTGTTCGAACTGGTCATGTTTTTAATAAAATTGGAACTTATCAAGTGGCTACTATGGCAAAGCAACATGGAATTCCATTCTATGTAGCAGCACCATTATCTACGTTTGATATGCAGACTAATGCTAATGATGTAATCATAGAAATGCGAAAAGGAACTGAAGTCACTGGTGTTGGTGATACAAAAACTGCTCCTGATGGAATTAATGTAATTAATCCTGCCTTTGATATGACACCACCTGAACTAATTTCAGGCATAATAACTGAAAAAGGAGTAGCAAAGCCTCCTTTTGAGGAATCAATCAAAAAATTATTTGAAGCTAATTTATAGAAAGTTTTTATGCACTAGATAGTTTTTGCTGCATATTACTACAGATAACGCTGAAGATGTTCGTAGATCTCTTAAACAGTGTATGGATCCAGAAGTTCCTCTAAGTATTGTGGATATGGGATTAATCTATGGAATCGCCGTTAATGAAAATAATGATGTTGATATCAAGATGACAATGACCACACAAGGATGTCCTCTACATGAAACAATGGTTGACGATGTTAAAAGATACACAAAAAAAGTTCCAGGAGTAAATAATGTAAATGTCGATATAGTATGGGAACCTCCTTGGTCGATGGATAAAATGTCTGATGAAGCAAAAGCATTGATGAAAAATATGGGAGCAAAAGCAACACCAGCACCAATTAATTATGAAACTGCTTTACCACAGGGTGTAGGTTCACTAGTTAAACAGGAGGATGGTTCTCTGGTTCTAGCAAATGAACATGAACAAGCATTTATGGTTAACCAAGCAATTATTGATTTTTGGCGCTCATGTAATGGTAAACGAAAGGTTACGGAATTGGTAGAAATTTTTGCACAAACTACTGGTCTTCAACGTACGCAAGTAGAGAAAGAAGTAATGCAATTAATCCAACAGCTACATGGTGGTGGTTTACTTACAATCCCAAATCAAGAGTCTGGACCAAATGTTGATTTTAAGATTAGTTAAATTTCTTTAATTTCTGTTATACTAGCTAAAACAGAATCCATTTTAATTATTGCACGTTTGTCTTGCCAACCTAAAGCAACATACCAATCTCCTGCATCATCATCGTATTTTGTCTCCAAGATCTCAATTTTTCTAGATTCTGTTTTGTATTTTTTCAAAATACCAGACATTGCTAATGATATGGCATCTTTTTCTGTCTTCAATCGTCTATCCATCAAGCCAATTCCTGGACTCATAGAATATTTTGCAAATTATCTCTAATATACTTGATTATTAAAAAAAGGGCCCGAAGGGATTCGAACCCTTGACCTGGTGGTCCGAAGCCACCCGCACTATCCAGGCTATGCAACGGGTCCAAACAAGTAAGAATTAAACTAGTCTAAATATCTGTCTGAGTAATGAAAGTGTCAAAAAAAGTGGCGGGTGTTGAATATGCTATACGAGATATTGTTTCTGCCGCTAGAGAAATTGAAAAACAAGGAAAAATTGTAGACTATCTGAATATTGGTGATCCTGTACAATTTGGTTTTCAACCACCAGAAAATGTAAAACGTGCATTGATTAATGCAGTTAATGATGGAAATAATTTTTACACACAATCTGAGGGTCTTCCAGAATTATTGGATGCTATAGCAAAAAAAGAAAATTCTAAGGGATTATCAATTAGTTCTGAGCATGTACTTGTAACTAACGGTGTGTCAGAAGGATTGGACATGATTATCTCATCAATTGTTGAAGATGGGGATGAAGTTTTGTTACCCGGTCCATATTATCCACCATATGCATCATACGTAAGATTACATGGTGGAAAACCAATTGAATTTGAAGTTGACTTGGAAACATCTCAACCTAACATTGATGATCTCAAATCAAAAATCTCTTCAAAGACAGTTGCAATATGTTTGATCACTCCAAACAACCCAACTGGTTCAATATTTAATGAAAAATCATTAAAAGAAATTGTTGATATAGCAAATGAACATGATCTGTACATTATTTGTGATGAAATATATGATAAAATAGTATTTGATGAAAAATTTACAGGTATTGGAAAAGTTTCTGGCGATGCACCAGTCATTCTTCTAAACGGATTTTCTAAAGTACATCTGATGTCTGGATGGAGAATTGGTTATATTGTTTTTAACGATTCACCAAAATTAGATTCAATCAGAGAAAATCTACCTAAACTAGCTAGAGTGAGAATTTCAACTAATCTTCCTGTGCAATATGCAGCGTTAGAATCATTACGTGGACCACAAGACTATATTACAAATTTTGTGACAGAACTAAAAAAACGCCGAGATTATGTTATCAGCAGATTAAATTCTATGAATAATATATCATGCTCAAATCCGAAGGGCGCATTTTACGCATTTCCTAAAATAGAAAATAATAGATTTGAATCTGATAAAGAATTTGTTTTGGAATTATTAAAACAGAAAAATGTTCTAACAGTTCATGGTTCTGGCTTTGGCACCAAGTATGGAAATGGGCATTTTAGAATTGTCTACTTACCTAATATGGGAATTTTAGAATCTTCCATGAATAAAATAGAAGATTTTGTTCGTTAATACTTCCAAAATGAGTATTTTTTTGGTATAATCTCAATAATACAATCAGTATCATCTAAGAGTTCTTTTGCAGATTTATTGTTTAACGTTTTAAAATAACGCAAGAGTATTCTTTTTTCCAGCTTGGTTATAGTGGTTTTTTCTTTAATTAGTTTAGCATTTCCTTGACACATAACACCAAGAATATTTGGAGCGTTTACTCCTACATCAACACAGAAACTCACTTTTTTATTATATTTGACATTTTTTGCTTTTTCAGTTTTTGTATTTGTACCAACGTAGATCTTTTTTTTACTGTATAAATACCAGACTGGAATCACATGCGGCATACCATTTTTGTTAATGGTAGCTAAATGCAAAATTTTCTGTTTTCTCAAAAATTTATCGTATTCCGGCATTTGATTTTTTGAACCCCCATACAATCATAAATATTCCAAAACTAATAGCGCCCAATGAAACTTTTTGAGGATTAATTTCGGAGTTAAAAAAGAATTGTATAACAAAATCAGGACCCCAAATTATTAAATCCCTTACCAATGTAACTGCAGCAACAACCATAAACATTATTCCCATAGCTGTGAACCAATTTCTTCCACGTCGAGGATATTCTTCACTCATTTTTTGTCTTAGTTGTATTAAATAATTTTAATTCCAGGGTTTTTCATTTTATTTCTAATCATTGCATTAAGTAACAACGGAGTACACATTTCTACTAGATATGATAATTTTCCTCCACCCAAATAAATTGGACGTAAACCTTCAATCTCATTAATTAAATCATTAACAACTTTAACTGAATTCATATCATCACCTACTACAAAAATATCATAGTCTAACGATAAAGTTGGGTTAATCAGTTTCTTTTCTGAAATTACGTGAAATGCAGAAACCAGTTTCGTTTTATCATTCATATATTTCTCAACTGCTTGATGTGAAAACGGTTTGTTCTCTTTAATTGAGATGCATTCAAATCCAACATCAGTTTTTGTCATCGGAACAATTGGTGAGATTACAACACATTCGTTACTAATTTCAGGTAATAATTGTGAACAAATTGAATCAATATTTGGATATGGAATTGCTAAAATCAAAACTTGGGATTCTTTTGCAACTGAAATATTATCCCTGCCTAAGATTTTTCCATCAACATTTCCATAGGTATCTTTTGCCAAGTCAGAATATTCATTTGCGGCAGATATTGCTCGTTCAGCATCACGTGAACCAATTATTATCTCATGTTTTTTACACCATCTCAAGGCAAATCCTTTACCCATACCTCCAGTGCCACCAATAATTCCAATTTTCATGAATTAAATCTAACAATCTTATTATTATCTCTATTTGAAATTTGAATCAAGTCAAAATGATAATATTCCTAAGACACGGTCAAGCAGAAAATAACACAAAACGTATACTTGCTGGACGTACCGAGGGTATACCTTTAACTAAAATTGGAATAGAACAGGCTGAACAAATCGGGAAATATCTAAAACCTATTGGTATCTCTGCTATATATTCAAGTCCAATTGAGCGTGCAAATAATACCGCAAAAATTGTTGCAGAGAGTAACTCAATTGACTACAAATTGGATGAAAGACTTACTGAGTTAGACATGGGAAAATTTACACGTATGCCTTATGACGAAATTTTTGCAAAACACGGCAATGTTTTTTTAAAATTTTATAGCGATGATCCTATCATATCAGAACATAATGTAGAAACATTTCCTCATGTACAGAAACGTGTAATGGATATGCTAGATTACACTATTAAAAAACATGATCAAGAAAACGTGATACTTGTTACTCATATGGATCCAATCAAATCAGTTATTGCCAAAGTGATAGACCTAAAACCATTATCTTTGTTTGAATTAATAATTGCAAATTGCTCCCTAACAATCATAAAACATCATGATGAGAAATTATCGCTTTCAGCAATTAATACAATGGATGCCGATCGATTTAGCCAAGATTGGTGATTGGAAATCTTACATAACTTTAAATAGAATTTATAGTCCACGTCCAAATAACCGACTATGAGAACAATATGGGCACCAATCATCCTAATTGTATTATTTGCTACTCCAATGATTCAACTAGTATTTGCATCTGAAACTCCTGGGGAATATGTTAATAGGGCACAAGAAATCTGGAACCTCTTTTTCCGTATGATGACGATAGCCTTTGTTGTAGGTGGAGTAATTGCTGGAACTATTGTATGGCAAGTTTGGAGATTTAGGGAATCAAATCCCAAAGCAAAACCTACTCCATATGAAGATAAGGGTGACTTGTAAAAATGGGACATTCTAATTGGCCTGAATGGATATATGTTGCGGTTGTAATTGCGCTTTTGGTTTATGTTGGTGCTGAAGCGTGGAATATTGAAAATCTTATTGATCATGCACCAGAAGATGCTGAAATTATCAAAGTCACTGCACAGCAATGGTTCTGGAGTTTTGAACATGCAGATGGTACAAAAGAAATAGGCGAACTTCATTTGAAAAAGGACCATGCATACAAATTTGAAATTCACAGTAAAGATGTTAACCATAATTTCAACATACCAGAATTTCTTGTTCTAATGGATGCAGTTCCTGGAAGGATCAACACTGTTTGGTTTTCTCCTAACGAGTCAGGCGAGTTTGATATACAGTGTAGGGAATATTGCGGTCTGATTCATTATAACATGCGTGCTAAACTATTTGTGGAGGGATCATAATGACGCCACATTTAATTCTGTATGATAAACTAAATCAAAACATGGAGGATAGAAATTGGTACTAACATTAGCAAAGCCACGTCCAATATGGCAAATAATGTTCTCAACTCATCATACAGATGTTGGATTAATGTATCTAATTTTCTCAATTATGGCGCTGTTTATAGGAGGCGCAATGGCTATTGCTATTCGTGTCGAGTTGTTTGCACCTGGTGCACAGATTATTGCAGATGCAATGACTTTCAACAGATTATTCACATCCCATGGAACTACCATGATCTTCTTGTTCTTACTCCCATCTGCATCAGCTGTTGGTAATTATCTTGTACCAATTATGGTGAGATACAAAGACATGGCATATCCAAAATTGAATGCTATTGCATTCTGGATGATTCCACCAGCAGCCGCACTTGTTTGGCTTGGAATGGCAGACTTTGGTTGGTATGCAAACCCACCTTATTCAGTAATCAGTGCTCCTGCACCGGCAGCTGAAATGTGGATTTTTGGATTAAAAATATTGGGAATTTCATCAGTATTAGGAAGTATCAACTTTGTTGTTACAATTTTAAAATGTAAACATCCTGATATGTCAATTGGCAAGGTTCCACTTTTGGCATGGTCATTTTTAGCAGCATCAACAATTGCAATTATGGCTATTCCAACATTCGCAGCGGGACTTCTCATGTTGTTAACAGATAGATTGGGAGCCACTGGATTCTTTAATCCACTTGTAGGCGGTGATCCAATCGCATACCAGCATTTATTCTGGTTTACTTTCCATCCTGAGGTTTACGTGCTTGTTATTCCTGCAATTGGAATGATGTATGAGATTATACCTAGATTTTCACGTAGACCCATATTCAGCCACTCCTCCGGTGTCTTTGCTTTTGTACTTTTATCGATAGTTGCATTTGCATCTTGGGCTCATCATATGTTTGCCACGGGAATGTCATTTACCGAAAAAACTGTATTTATGGTTGGTACATTGGCAGCTGTTCCCGCTTCAGCTATGCACGTTTTCAACTTCCTAGCCACTATGTGGAACGGCAGAATCAAGTTTGCTACACCAATGATGTGGGCTGTAGGCGGAATTGCATTATTCTTCTCTGCAGGTGCAGGAGGAGTAGTTAATACTGCTATGCCATTAGACTTTATCACACATGACTCGTACTGGGTTGTAGGTCACTTCCATCTCTTCGTGTTTGGAACAATTGCATTTGGAACAATTGGATTCTTCTATTATCTATTCCCATATGTAACACGCAGAATGTATAACGAAAAACTTGGCGTGGTCCACTTTATCTTATCAATGGTTGGAGCATCATTAACATTCTTTACACAACACTTGTTGGGTCTTTACGGCATGCCACGAAGAGTATTTGATTATCCGGAAATCCCTGAATGGATTGCGATGAACCAAATTATCAGTATTGGAGCCATGATTATTCTTGTAGGTATGGGCATATTTTTGGTTAATTTGATTTACAGTTCAGCAAGAGGAAAACCTGCAAATATGAATGATCCATTTGGTCTAGGTGGAAAATATTACTATCCATACTCACAACTTAACCCACATCATGACAAGGCTGGATATTAGGTGATAAAGATGAGTGAAAACGACGAAACAATTTACAGGACTTCAGCCGGACGAACGGGAAAGATGATGGCTATATGTGCCGGTTTAGTTATTGTTGGCGGAATAATCTTCTTTGCCCTAGGTGACTACTGGATTTCAGA
>JASMGS010000082.1 GCA_030751155.1 Candidatus Nitrosopelagicus sp. | reverse complement strand
CTCTCCATTATTGCCTGTAACCGTATGAGCTACAGAATCAAGATTTCGCCACTTGATCGTATCACCTTTATTCACGTTGAATTTATCCGGAAGGAAACAAGAATCTGAACTTGGACAGGTAGACTGGGCAGTTGATTTTGGTATATCAATAAAATAGGTTGCTGCAAAAGCGTCTGGAATCATAGACGACATAGATGGTAGGACAAATAGCATGCTAACTAGAAAAATTCCTAAAAATATCAAAAAATTATTTTTTTTCGTAATTTTACAGTTTGGTTAACGTACCAATAAGTCTGATCAAAATTATATCTCACTTCATCCCAACAAAGTAATGGATTGGGAAAAAAAGGACAAGGAAATTCAGAAGAAAATTGACTGGATCTCCGCAACAATTCGAGATACAAAATTCCAATTACATCAAGAGCACAAGGAACTTGAAAAATTGCTAAAAGAGCAGGAAGAACATCGAGCCAAGAAAAACTAGTAGGTACTCTCAGCCATTCCGCGAAATGAAGGCATGCGTTTTGTTTTTCCGCAAACTGTACATTTGTAGAGAAACTTTGTCTTCTTCCCCACCATAACTTTCTCAGAATCTAGAATTTCATGGGGCTGTTTACCAAAGCAGTTTTCACACCATCGGTTTTCTCGCTCCATCAATTTACATCACAACTCTCTAAATTAAGAGAATTGGTTCATGGTTTTTATTACTAGTTTTAAAATTTATGCCATGCCGACATCTGCATTAAGAAAGGATCATGACCTGATTGAGAAGGCAGTTTCTGCAATGAAAACAACTGCCTCCCTTCTTAAGGATGGAAAAAAGATTCCAGAATCAATATTATTACCAACGATTGATTTTGCAAAAAACTTCACAAATGTGTGTCATCATGGCAAAGAAGAAAATGCCCTTTTCCCAGCATTAGCAAAGGTTGGTGTGCCAACAACCATGGGACCAATTGCTGCGATGTTAAAAGAGCATGAAACCACAAAACTGATTGCCGAAAAGATTGAAGAGTTTGCCAAAAAATATCTGGAAACTGGAGATTCAGCAAATCTTGTAGATGCATTGGATGTGTATGTGGAACATGTGAGTGCCCATCTCTGGAAAGAAAACAACAGATTATTTCTTATGGCAAATGCCAGATTACAGGCATATGGAAAGGAGGTTGTAGATGCCTTACAAGAAACGGAAACTGCAAAGCTAGCTCAACTTGGAAAAACCAGAGGCGACTATGAAAAGATGGTTGATGACCTAAAAGAAAATTTAGGCGCAGTACAATAGTTCACTTTGACCATTGTACCATTTGTATTTTTATTGAAGACAGTTTGTAACCTCTAAATGTACGTACCAGGATTTCTACAAAATAGAGTATATCTCCTTACAATTATTGCTATTATAACCACCATATCAGCACTTGGTCCATTTTTCTTTGAAGATATTGCATGCTCCGTTATTTCCACACCGACAGACGAACATGGGCATATGTCCACAGAAACGGAAGGTTGTTGGCAACTACTAGCGCATGAAACTCTTCATGTTGCAGCAATTACTTTTGGTGTGTTTCTTTTCATACTTAGCATAATTGCATACTTCTCAACAAGAAATACAAATATGATTTTTACAGCTATGGCATTTGCAACATTCACATTTCTTTCCATCTTTCTTCTCGAAGAGGATTTAGTAGCTGAGCGTATAGGACACCAAGAATCAGTTGTTGTGGATGTTTTACTTACGGTGATGATTGGATTTTTTGCTATTGGTGTTTTCTCGAATCAAAAGTTCCCTACTAGGAGGAAATATGATTAACATGGAGAAAAATAAGGTTAAAGAAAGAAGGACTAAAACTCAAATTTTCTTTGATGTTATTACCGCTATAATAGATGACACTCAGAACAATGAATTAGTATCTCCGACCAGGATCCAAGTCAAGTGTAACACATCTTATGATAAACTAACAAAATATCTGGAAGAAATGGAGAGAAGAGAAATGATAGAAAAGGAAAAATCAATTACAATTACTGAGAAGGGAATGGAGTTTCATAAGGATTATTCTAGAATAAATGAGCTCATAAATGAGATGGATAAAAAATTCTAGGGAAGCGTAAAAACTTCTGTTCCGCCTTTTTCCGTTTGAATTACTATTGCCCTATGAGAGTCAAGTAGTTTGTTTAGAAACCTGCCGCGAATCTCATTAGTAATCTTCTGTACCGCAAAGGAGCAAACAAAATTTCCCTTAAGTTTATGGAAATCATCCTCTACACACTGCTCAATTTCTGCCATTCGGTCTGTTCTTTTCTCTGAATTAAAGTCAAAATAATGGGTTGATACCACTCTTATTTGAGAAGAGCGCGGTAATTCGTCGACCTTCGCAAGAATCATTTTGGAGTAATCCTCAAACTTTTCTGGAATTTTTACCAGGTGCAAAAATTTGCTGCTTGCTTCAGTATCAATACCAAATTCTTTCATCTGGTTCAGTATAGCTTCAGGATCCTGGGTGGTGTAAAAGCAGTGCTCTTGCTTTTCTACCCCTTTTTTTATAAAACCAAACTCTGTATCTTTCGTTATTTTACTACCGTCATGGAAATACAAGACATGCGCACATCCAACACTCTCTAAAAATTCATTTGCGTCAAATTTGGTCATTTTATACTTTTTGTATGACTGAATAATTGCTTATAATACTCGCTCACCATGATGAGTTTATTCTTCCTCGTTATGATTGATCATTATGTTATCATCTCACCTTCTTGATTCAATACAGGTAATCCAATGTTCACTTCAAACTCATCCTTGCAAAAAAGACACTGATAATTCTGGTCTGTTTTTCTATGAAGTATTCCGTGGTTACAAATTGCGGTTGGTTTATCCATACTTAATTCTCCTCCTCATCATCAGTATGGGCTGAACGATTAGGTCTTCTAGGAATGAATAATTTGGTCATCTTGATTTTTACACTTTTTGAATTATGAGAGGATATAACTTCCAACGATTTCGATTTTTTCAGTTCCCATTTCAAATGGGATGTACAGTTCTGTTCCAGCTTGCATATAGTCGTCAAACTCCTCATTGTCTACAATTACAAAGTATGTTCCGTCATCCAACGAGCCTATGAATTGTTCATCAAGGTCAATATACATCTCCCCATCACCATATGTATCAACGGCAATTACAAGAGAGGTATTATAGTCATCAGCAGTCATACTTTTGATATCACCATTACTGATCTTGAATTCAAGATAACCATACAAGTCTCCAGCTGAAGATGCATATGATGCAGGTTGTGACAAACTCTTTTCTGGTGATAATGGGGCATCATATTCCTGTTGCATTACCGGCGTGCTTGGTTCCATCTGACTCTTTGGTGTTTCTGACATTGGGAAGTCTCCTGTAAGAAATAAACCAGAACCAACTAAAGCCACAGCAAGAATACTCACTGTGATTATAATACCAGCTTTATTAGCACTAGTTTTATTAGCACTAGCTTGATTTGATTTGAAACCTTTTGGTAAAGCACCAGTCTCCATTGTTAAAGCAACTTACTATTGTAAAAATAAGAGTGTCGGTATCAGAATTAATTTTGTTTGATTATTGTACCACATTTTTCAATTAAAATTTAAATAACCTATGTTTGATTTTTTAGATAATATATGTCCAAACAAAAACTTGAGTCAAACCAGGAAATTATTAAAAATATAATACAAACTTTTCCGGGGCTTCGTTTTAATGAAATCAAAAAGGAAGGATCCATTGCAAATGGAACTCTTCAGCATCATCTCTCTGCGCTTCAAAAATCAGGTGCAATCACAGTTGATTATGATAATGTCACTCCTAGATATTTTTCCAGCGAGATCAATACTGATTATCAGATTATAATTAAAAGGCTCACCCAACCCACTACCTCTAAAATCATAAAATTACTGTTAAAAAAAGAATGCCAGATTTTTCGCCAGATGGTCAAATATACAAAAAAATCTGCTGGTACTGTTTCAATATACAAAAACGTACTTTTGAAAGATGGAATCATCAAGGGCGACACCGGTTCCTGCAGTCATTGCCGTAATGCCGATCACAAGATCAAATATAGACTAACTGACCCAGAAAAAGTTAGGGTTATTGTGCTTGACTACGGCAAAACATCTCTTCAGAATTCTGTAGACAATTTATCTGATGTCTTTTTGTCACTCAAATAATTCTTGGTCTAAACATACAAAATTTGGGCACAGTACAACAGCTATCTTTCGTAATATTCAACAGGATGATCAAATTGCTCGTTATAGTCAACCGCATTCCAAAACTTTTCATCGTCAATGTCTTTGCCCTCAGACATCCAAACGTTGAGAATTTTCTGCATGAATAATCTTGTAGTGTCATCTATTTCCGGTCTCTTACCAGTTTGCCTCTCTATTTTGTCTCGGTCCTTCTTCATGATGGTTAGAAGTTTCTTTAGCTCTTTACCATTCATCATGGATTGTTTTTCTTTCAATTCAGCAATTTTCTTTTCTTTGTATTTTGAGAAAAAACCCATACCAATCAATTAACATTCAATGTCTTAAAATTTTATGCTATCTTTTGTAAGAATGCTTTCTCATTAGATGTGCCCGCATTGCTTCCATCGAATCAAAATATTCATCGC
>JASMGS010000081.1 GCA_030751155.1 Candidatus Nitrosopelagicus sp. | reverse complement strand
ATTTTCTGCCTTTGATAGTTCCAAATACACTTTATCACCTACAGACAAACCTAGATCTTTGTACTCCATCATGTCTAGTTTTAGTGATGTTGTGTTACCTCCCATCATTCCTGGCATTCCACCTGCCATCATCTTGTTTAGCTCTTTAGCCATATCATTCATGTTGGTAAAACCCATAACATTTGGCTTTCCAAATGGAGATGATAGTGGTCCGTCACTTTCCTGCATATCTTTCTTTGATGACAAAGAAACTACCACGTATGGTGCTGCATCTGGTGCGGCATCTATACGAACTACAACGTACTCCTTCTTCATGGTCTCATTAGATATTTTTGGGTATTTTATTGTAACTTGTTCTTATTTTCATTATCAAAACTGCTGGTGCCACGAAATACATTCCAATGTTCAATAGGATTATGCCTATACCATATCCAAGCATCTCAGACTCGGAGTCAATGCTAGTGTATTGCAATAATGTCAGTGACGTCAATAGGGGAGTTAATGTCAATTTGACAGCCTCCTTAAACACAGGATTTTCCCTTTCATAATCAGCTATTATTGGCGAAAATGAATAGTAAAACTGGTTAAATCCAGCCATGAATAATGTACCGGATTCTGTTTGAAGTACAGTATTATCACGAATCTCCCTTAGGAACTGAACTTGTGGTGACATCTCAGAACCAAAAGCTGCTGTTGCAATTAAACATCCACCACCTCTTTCTGATGGGTCTCGGTCATCCACCGGATTATATTTTATAATATTTGGACCCCAATCGACAGATTTCATTTTTCCGTCAAAATTAAATTTGAAGTTTTCAAGCAGGTAATTGTATGAACTGATTTCCCGTGTGAAATTATTTTCATGGTTTGTATAGGTGATTTTGTATAGAAAGTCAGCGTTTGCAAATGTTACTTCTCTTGTATGAATGGGAATATATTCATCTTCAGCTATGTAATAAGGTTCAAGATATTCAACAAAATATACTGGATGACCGTCTGCTGTCATACCCATATATTCATCTGCCAAACTTAGTTTGCCTTCATTTTCATAACCATGATAAATATTCTTCATCTGTGTTGTATGCTCAGTAAAAGCGTGGTCAGTAGTCTCGTAAATGTTTATCATATATCGCGCTTGAACTCCATCTTTGAAATAATTTACATGTAATGCATTGGGTTCTAATGATAGTCTGTAATACCCAACACCATCATCACCTACTCCAGTTTTTACAGTCAAAGGTTCCCATCTATATGGTACCTCAAATCTAAACTGTTTTTCTTCGTTGTTGTAATATTTACCATCAAAATTACTGTCTCCTATAACTACTCCACCCAGAGTCTGCATCGTTTCACCTTCTACCAGAAAGGAATATCTGAACTCATTTAGTAAATCTAAATGATCAGGATAATTACTTTCAAGGTTTACATATGTAATTCCGTAAACGGTGGTTGAGGTGGCGAAAATAAATTGCTTTAATTGTGCTTGGTATGGTTCGTTACCTACAAGATCTTTGTTTATGTATTGTTTCAAGGTAACTACATATGCATGCCCTCCCATAAATTCCGTCAGATTCTCTGTTTCCAAGTCTAGTTTTCCTTCATCATGGAGTTTGTGAAATGTTGTTATGCGTTTATCTATAAAATCCTTGAAACCATCTTCGCCTAACTGTTTACTATTCATGTAGATTTGTGGTTTTACTCCGTCCTTACTTGGACCTGAAGCAAGGTAAATTGGACTGTTGTCGTCAAATTTGGCGGGTTTAATTATACCCCAACCCACAGGAGAAGTTACAGAAAAATTTAATTCTTCATCAATGTATTTGTGGTCTGGTGTAAATCCAAGTATTCTATTTGGTGGATCCATAGTTAGTACGTTTTCTATAGATGACCTTGAAACAATCTTAACATCAAAAAGTACCGCTTGTTGCATAGCACCTTCATATGGTTGGTTCCTAGAATTTACTTGCAGATTTGCTATTTTATCTAATATTTCATAACTTTCTGATGTGATTAATCTACCAAACACAGTATATTGCTCATCGAGATGTGTGGAGTCTTTATGAACTATAAAAAACTGTGAACCGGCACTATTGGGATCGCTTGATCGTGCCATCGAAACAATACCTCTTTCATGTTTTATACTATTGAATTCAGCATCTATACTATATCCAGGATCTCCAGTGCCCCATTTTTCTGAAGTATTTCCAGGCTCTGGTTTAGTATTTGGATCACCACCTTGAATCATAAAATCTTTAATGATACGATGAAAAAGTGTGGTTTCATACCAATCATTTTCAGCTAAAGCTATAAAATTTTCTACATGTTTTGGAGCGTCTTCATCGAAGAATTCTATTACAATTTGTCCACTACCTGTATTAAGAACAGCTACCAAATCATCGCCAGATGGAGAGTATGATGGAGCTACCGGAGTAACTTTCTCTGTTTCTTCATAAAATAGTGGTCCAAACACTTTAGGAGCTATATGAAATACTTGAATTTTATTTTGCTCAAAATCAAGAAGATACATGTTACCATCTTTATCAAACTCTAATCCATGTATACCCCAAATTTTTCCTTCTTCTTTCCCTGCATCGCCTATTGTTCTAATCGGTAAATAGTACTCATCAAAAATATGAATTGATCTTTTATTATTTTCATATCTTTGATCAGATATGAAAAAATAGCCGTCAGGATTAATTGCTATAGATGTAGGGGTTTGGAAATAGATTAAGGCCAGTGGTCTTCCATTACCGTTTGTACTGTCTAATAGTATAATATTATCACCTGACTGGTCTACTATGTATAGCCAACCCTCATGGTCCATCACCATTAACGAAAATTTTGATTTATCAGTTATTGCTGTTTCAGGAATTGGGATAAACTCTATGTAACTTCCATCCGTATCTATTTTATGAACTCCTGCATTTTCTCCATAATCAATGTCAAGATTTCGGTGCTCTAATACGTATAATATTCCGTCTGGATCAATTACTATATCTGATGGGAGCCCAAAAACACTTTGATCTTCTATCTGAAAATCAGTTGCAGGTTCACCAGTTTTTGTAAACTTTTCAATACCTATAAAATCCCACCACTCCGTGACATAGATATTTTCATTCTTGTCCAAAGTTATACCATGTGGAGACCCTTTCAGTTCTATTGTTTGTACAAGTTGCCCAAGAGGGTTTAGTATCTGAATTCTTTTGTTTCCATAATCTGCAACGTAAATATTTCCAGATTCACCTACCGCAATATCTGTAGGTTCTGAAAATAGTTCTGAGTCAGGTCCTCCTATAACACGTAATAATTTCAGTTCTTCACGATCATCCCAATTGGATGATTGAGATTGATCAAGTTCTTGAGACTCAACTTGACCTGATGCTGCTATTGGAAGTATTAGTGCAGATACTATTGCAAACGCTAGTAATACTTTCAAATTCACATTACGTGGTTTTTTCTACTTTAATAAAAGCCATTACAGGATTAGTTTTTATCAAGTCAGAATTATTTCTAACTATGGAAGAAGGAGAAAAAATACAGGCTCATATTCTTTCAGTTTGGAAAGAATCTAGAGAGTTTTTTAGTGGTCGTGGTGCTGAGATTATGTTAATTTTAACCGATAAACATCTCATGTTTATTAAAAAAACCGAATCAAAAATGAAGTGGTGGGGTGCCAATACACAGCGCCAGGTTGTAAAATTTATCCAAAACAAAGATGTCATGGTTATGATTGATGGTTACACGGAAGAACATCTTAGAACAGATTTAGAAAATAAAAAAAATCAGGAGGTTAGTTTTAATAATATTTTAGATATTGGTGTAAAGGAAAAAGTGTGGGGAAGTGTATTATTGTTGGAAATTCTTGAAGATGAACAAAGTAAAAAATATCAGTTTTCAATTGTACAAGATTGGGTAAAATATCCATTAAAAGATCCTATAAAATACATGAAGGTGGACTGGAGTAATTTTGTAAAATACATTAAGGACAAACAATTGGTGACGGAGTAAAATGCTTAGAGAAAAATGTGCATACTGTGGCGATATTACTGACATGCCATTTGAATGTAATTACTGCAAAGATCCATTTTGTTCTGAACATAGACTACCAGAGGATCATAGGTGTGTGAAGCTTTCTCAAATAAGAGCAAAAAGATTTGGTGAAAAAGGTAAAGTTATTCGTGATGGTGGAACTGGAAGAAAGAATGCGTTTAGAAAAATGCTAGGAAGATTTGGTTGATTAATAAAGTGACTTTTTTGGATTGATTTTTGCACGTCTGGCTTGATAAAATAAGGCGCCTGATAATGCAAGTAAACATAATGCAGTTAGTACGTGCGGAGTAATCAAAGTCAAATATCCAACACCAAAAATAACCATAGTAATTCCTTGAATTGTTAGTTTTAACCATGATGTAGATTTTCTGAGTCGAAAAATTATTTCAATGATGAAAAGTGCCCCGACTGGAATAATTGTAAGTATCAAAAATTCAAAGATATCTACGTCGATGTGTGACATATTGGTTCTATGTTTATCGATTATAATTCCTATTGGTTTTCCCAATGAATTTTTACAGCAGAATTTTTTGATATTAAATTTTGAGCGTTTTCGTATGGTAATGTTGCTATATCTTCTGGTTTGTAAGGGCCATATTTTTTTGCATCTGCACCAGATATTTCTTCTACTTCCTCAAGAAAACGTACTGCAATTAGCTTTGTTTTATTATTTTGTACAATTGACTCTAATAATTTGGCTTTTCCATTAAGAATTCCAGAAAGAATTACCTCCTTTCTTTCTATCATTTCTTCCTGAGAGTTCAGAATGTATTTTTCTTCATCTAACAATGCAGAATGATCTGTGTTGTTTAAAATTGCTTTTTCTAACCGTGTTTTAAGAAGAGATGAAGTTAGTTCGGTGAGCATATCAACCAAGGCTGTCTTGATTTTCGCTTCATGGCCATCATATTCTTGACTTTTAAGGTTTCCAATTAATTTTGAAACAGAATTGTAAAGAGTTGAGTCGATTTTTTGAATTGAGGTGTTTTCGTATTCCTGTAATACAATTGAATGAAGAGAGTTCACATTAATTTGGTTTTGTTCAGACATCTGTTTTCTCCTAATAATCCTTAAATGTTGGATTCATTGTGTTAGCTGATAGATAAGTAAATGCCATATAAAATGATAGGGGGAAAAGCAACTCATGTCAAATATTCTCCTGAGGAAGTTTTTGCAAAAATCAATCAGGATGAGGTTTCTTTTATTGATTTACAGTTTACTGGACTCACTGGCCGATTCCACCATACTACAATTTCAGCCAATACCTTTACCCAAGACCAAATGGCAGATGGTCTGCCAAAACTAGATGGTTCATCAATTGTCGGATTTGCTTCAATAGAGGATTCTGATCTTATTCTGAAACCAGACCCTTCTACATACTCTCTCATACCTTGGGCATCTGATAAGAAAACAGCACGACTACTTTGTGATGTTTATTGGGGAGGAGATAGAGGTAGGTTGGAGTATGACCCCAGAGGGATTAGTCAAAACGCAGAAAAATTCCTCGAGACACAAGGATTTGACTATAGTTTGTGGGGACCAGAAGTAGAATTTTTTGTGTTTGATAAAATTCATTGGGATGTTTTAACACCATACAAGGGACAATCATACTCTATTGAATCGAAGGAAGCCCCATGGAATCAAGATGGTAATGGATATCCTATGGGTCTTCAAGAAGGATATTACCCAAGTACTCCATCTGATACTTTAACACCTTACAGAAATGAGTGTGTGAGTGTACTAAATGATAATTTTGGAATAATTTGTGATAATCATCATCACGAAGTTGCCACAGCTGGACAATGTGAGATTGATATCAAATATGATTTCCTTACAAACGCCGCAGATGGCGCTCAAACTTACAAATATGTTGTACGTAATGTTGCACAACAATTTGGCAAAATTGCTACAATGATGCCAAAACCAATTTCAATGGATTCTGGTTCTGGAATGCACACCAATGTAAGTTTGTGGAAAAATAAAGAAAATGCATTTTTTGATGTAGATGATAAGGATGAGCTTAGCCAAACAGGCCGTTATTTTTGTGGTGGAGTGATTAACCATGCCAGGGCATTAACAGCAATTACAAATCCTACAACCAATTCTTATCACAGATTAGTTCCAGGATATGAAGCGCCGGTCTATATTGCTTGGAGCACAGGTAATAGATCTGCCACCATCAGAATTCCCGCACATTTTAAAGGTGAAAAATATTCGTATCTTAAAAGATTAGAGTATAGAGTTCCTGATCCATCATCAAATCCTTATCTTGTTTTCCCTGCTGTGCTAGCAGCTGGTTTGGATGGAATTAAAAATAAAACAGAGCCTGGAGATCCGATCAAAGCAGATATTTACAAGATGTCGAAATCAGAACGAACAAAACATGGAATTGATGTTCTGCCGGCAAATTTGGGTGAAGCTCTTGATGAGCTTGAAAGTGATAAAAAATTCCTCGAGTCGATTTTTT
>JASMGS010000080.1 GCA_030751155.1 Candidatus Nitrosopelagicus sp. | reverse complement strand
ATGAAAAAAAAGCGAATAATTGCTGAAACAGGTGCAGGACAACATGGTGTTGCCACCGCAATGGCATGTTCATGTTTGGGACTACCCTCAGAGGTTTACATGGGATATAGAGATACAGTTAGACAACAACAAAATGTTTTTAGAATGGATTTGCTTGGTTGTAAAGTCTATCCAGTAAAATCAGGTTCACAGACACTCAAAGATGCAATTAATGAGGCAATTCGTGACTGGATTACAAACGTCGATACAACATATTATTTACTAGGTTCTGCTGTTGGTCCACACCCATACCCAGTAATGGTACGTGACTTTCAATCTGTAATAGGAAAAGAAATAAAAAAACAAATGAAAAATATTCCTGACACGGTTATTGCATGCGTTGGTGGTGGATCAAATGCAATTGGCACATTCTATCCAATGATAGGTGATGGTGTGGAAATGATTGGTGTTGAAGCAGCTGGGCATGGATTGAAGACTGGTAGACATTCTGCTACACTCAGCACTGGAAAAAAAGGGGTATTACATGGTATGATGACATATCTACTACAAGATGATGATGGTCAAATCAAAGAAACACACAGTATTTCAGCAGGATTAGATTATCCAGGAGTTGGACCAGAGCATGCATTTTTGAAAGATATAGGGAATGTAAAATATAATAGCGCGACAGATCGAGAAGTGATTAACGCCTTTTTAACACTAACAAAAACTGAGGGAATAATACCAGCATTAGAATCTGCACATGCAGTTTCACATGCAATGAAAATTGCTAAAACTAGATCAAAATCTGATTCAATAGTAGTTACATTATCTGGACGTGGTGACAAAGACATTGATATCGTAAAACAATATTTGAGGAAAAATGCCAAAAATACAAGATAAGTTCAAGGAATTAAAATCCAAGAATGAAAAAGCGTTAATTTCGTACATTATGACAGGTTTTCCCAATGAACATACAACACTATCAATTGTTAGAGGTCTTGTTAATGGTGGTACTGATATTATTGAACTGGGATTTCCATTTTCAGATCCAATAGCGGATGGGCCAGTTATACAGAATGCAAGTACAGTTTCTTTAAACAAGGGAGCAAAAATTGAAAAATTTTTTAGAATTGTGAAAAAAATTAGGAAGGAGACAGACATCCCGCTTGTTTTAATGACATATACGAACATACTCTATGCACATGGTTATACAAAATTTATGTCAAGAGTAAAGAATGCTGGTATTGATGGTCTAATTCTGCCAGATATGTCTATTGAAGAATCAAAAAACTATCTCAAATCTGCGAAAAAAAATAATCTTGATACCATCTTCTTGGTATCACCAAATACGAATAATGATAGACTGAAAAAAATTGCAAAAGTAAGTACAGGTTTTTTGTATATGGTAGCAGTTTTTGGTACAACTGGTGTACAGACAAAAATTCACAAATATACTATAGATTCAATCAAAAATGCTAAAAAACTGATTGGTGATAAACTACCAATTGGAATTGGTTTTGGCATATCAACTCCTAATGATGTGAAAAAGTATGCTTCAGTAGGTGTGGATGCAGTGATTGTTGGAAGTGCAAATCTAAAGATTATTGAGAATACACCTACAGCAAAATTACAAAAGAGGATTACCGAGTATACAAAAAGACTGAAAAGAAGTACAAGGGTTTAGGAAAAGCTACATAAATGGGAAACCATTTCCATATATATGCAGACTAGGTTCATCTTTGTAACAGGCGGAGTTATGTCCGGTCTTGGTAAAGGCGTAGTTTCATCTTCAATCTCTAAACTTTTACAACTTTCAAATCAAAAAGTTTCATGCATCAAAATTGATCCATATCTAAATTTTGATGCTGGTACAATGAATCCTATTGCACATGGTGAAGTGTTTGTCACAGAAGATGGTGGTGAATGTGATATGGATATTGGAAATTATGAAAGATTTCTTAATCAAGATATACCAAAATCTCATAACATTACTACTGCACAAATCTATTCTAACGTAATAAATGCAGAAAGAAAAGGTGAATATCTAGGTGCATGTGTACAAATTATCCCTCATGTCACGGATGAAATTAAAAAACGAATAATGACTATTGCTGAAGATGAAAATCTAGATGTATTGATTGTTGAATGTGGTGGTACTGTAGGAGATATAGAAAGCCTACCTTTCCTTGAAGCATTAAGACAAATAAAATTAGAAGGTGGTTCAGAAAATGTTATTTTTGTTCATGTTACATTAGCGCCATCATTAGATGTAGTTGGCGAGCAAAAAACAAAACCAACTCAACACAGTGTACAAGAACTAAGAAGAATTGGTATTCAGCCTGATATTTTATGTGTAAGATGTACTCAACCACTATTAGAAAAAACTCGGAAAAAGATTTCACTATTTACAAATGTTTCATCAGATGATGTATTCTCATGTCATGACGTAGAATCTATCTTTATGATTCCTCATGTGTTATATGAACAAAAATTAGTTGAAAAAATATTCAGCAAGTTTGCAAAGGTTGGATACATGAATACATCAGAAAACTGGAGTGAATGGAATTCTATTGTCAATTCATTACATCAATCTAAAGACCCGATAAAAATAGCAATGGTTGGAAAATATGTTACACTAGCTGATAGCTATGTAAGTGTAAACCAAGCTCTAAAACATGCTGGAGCATCAATTGGAAGACAAGTAAATATTGATTGGATAGACTCTGAAACTTTTAATGGTAATCTAGAAAAACTTTCAAATTTTGATGGTGTTATAGTCCCAGGTGGCTTTGGCACACGAGGATCTGAAGGTATCATAAATGCAGCGAATTTTGCATTGAAAAATAATTTACCATATCTTGGAATTTGCTTTGGTTTTCAATTAGCTGCAGTTGCATATGCTAGAAGTAAATGCAATCTTGAAAATGCAAATTCAGCGGAAATTTCTCCTGATACATCATACCCAATAATTGATCTACTTCCAGATCAAAATAATGAAAATGATATGGGTGGTTCGTTACGTTTAGGCGCAAATAAAATTGATATTAGTAAAAATTCAATTGCACATAAAATTTATGACTCTGAAACAATTTTTAGAAGACATAGGCATAGATATGAATTCAATACAAAGTTTAGAACAGAGTTTGAAAAAAATGGAATGATTTTCTCAGCTGAAAGTGATGGTGGAAGGAGAATGGAAATTTTAGAAGTTCCATCACATAAATTCTTTTTTGGTGTACAATTTCATCCTGAATTTAACAGTAGACCGGGATTTCCGGAAGCAGCATTCAAAACATTTGTCAATGCATCTGCATAGAATTAATCTAATTTAGATATCTCGTAAATCTTTTGTCTTGCATCACGGATAGAAACTTTTCGTTTTATGTATCCCTTTTCCATTAAATGCCTTAATGCTAATCTTACGGTTCTATCTGGTAACAATGTTTTTACTGCAAGCTCCTTTTGTGTCATAGAACCTTCATACTCTAAAATTTTTAATAGAAGTTTTGAACTAGGTGGCATCGCAAATAATTCTTCTGCAAGTTTCACCTTTTTTGCAAGTGCTGATATAGTAGTAGAGTCTGTTTTCATACGAATTATTCTTGCTGGTGGTGTAAACTTTGTGGCTTCAATTCTATTATTAATTTTAAATCGATCAATTCCATCTAAAACAACATCACAGTGTAAACGTGATGAAATTTCATCTATTTCTATCAAACTATTATCAGAAACAATCAGTGGTCTTCTTGTAATATCTAAGGAATTTACTGAAATTATACCAAATACATTAGAATCCTGAAAAATAACAGGACCGCCAGCAGACATTGAGTATGCTGAAGACCCAATAGGTGTTGAGATTATTACACCGTCACTACTATCATGCCATACTTCTTCATCATTAATTCGTAAGACATGTTCCATCAATGTAGCACTTTTTGATGTAAAGACCGCTACATCATTAAGTACAGGATAAACATCTTTACCATCAATTTTTACTCCAATACGTGGAACATTTTCTATAATGTAATTTTGTTCTTTAATCCGTTTCAAATACCTAGATAATTCTTTTAATTCAATTTGGGCTAAAAATGCATTAGATTCTGATTCACTTATGCCTAAAACCGGTGTATCAACATCCAATGCATGATGAAAATAATTACGTACTCCACGATCACCACCCAAAACAATCACTAAATCAGCTGTTAAAGCCTTGGAATTATTTTTGAAATAAAATGATTCAAATCCTGAATCAGAAAGTGTTTCTTTAACTGATTTTGCTACAACCTCAGTAGATTGAGTCCCAGATATACCAATACGCATCATAACTAAACGATGATTCTATAATATAAAATCAAATCTCTCTAAATTTTACCGTGTTATAAAAATATGTTGCATTAGTTTCTATTGCACTCCTTGATGGAATTTTATCAAGACCGATCTCCTTGTTTTCAAGTGCAGCTTGTGCTGAACCAGCAGCAAAGCTCAATGCCCACAAAAAATCTTTTTCTTTTATTATTGTGCAACAAAATGTTGTAGAAAAAATATCACCTATTCCTGTTGTATCATAAAGTTCAATATTTGGTAATTTTAAGGAATAAATTTTACCATTAAATAACAATGATATGTTTTGTTTATCCGTTAAAATTACATATTCAATTCCTTTTTTTTGAAGAACATTCATTCCATCAATTGTAGAAATACCAGTAAGTGCATTCAATTCATCAGGACTTGTTTTGATTGCAGATATTTTAGATAGATTAAGATCCGTAGATTCAAGATAAATTTTATTATTTATTCCTTTTCGTCTTAAAAATCCTTGTGGATCTAAAAAAATAAAACCTGATATTGATTTTAATTTTTCCAAAAGATCAGATGAAATTTCATCAAATACTGGACTGATTAAAACATTATCAGAGATTAACTCATCATAATCAATCGAATCACACATATTTTCTAAAAACAAAATTCTTTCGGAATCACGAATTTTCAATGTAAATTGCGTGGTAAGTTTTTCTGATAATCCATTATTAATAGAAATTTTGTTCTGTGTTAAATTATCAGCAAGGGGGAAATCTGAACCGTATTTTGTATGTAATTTTACATCAAATTTTAGAGCTCTGGCAGTCAAACTGCAATAACATGCAGGACCGCCAGGTACAGTGAATATTGAATTATCTATATGTATATGATCAATAACACAATGAGAAAAAATATCGAGTTTCATATACTCAGGATTATATGTAAGAGGAAATAAAAATAACTATGCCATTAAAACGTGCTAGTAGAGGTCGTAAGAAAGGTGGTAAGGGTTCATCTGGTACTGTTCAATGTACAAATTGTGGTCAAACTGTACCAAAAGATAAAGCAAAAAAGGTAACATCACGTTTGAATCTTGTTGAGCATCAATTAGCTAAAGAACTTAGGGCTCAGGGAACTTATATTGCATCCCCACGTATTCTAAAATGGTATTGTATATCATGTGCGATCCACTTTAAAATTCTAAAAATTCGTTCTTCCAGTAAAAGAAGAGAACATACTAAGCTTAGGTAATATTATTTTTTTAATTCCTTTGCTGTAACAATAATTCTTTGAATGAAGGTAATGGCTGCAATTATTATTACAATGATTACGGCATATTCCATAAACCCGATAATTCCAATAATAGCAATGACAAGAAGTCTTTCCGCTCGTTCACCGATTCCAATACCCTGTAATTTCACACCTAATGATTCTGCTCTTGAACGTGTATAACTCACAAGTAATGAAAGTGTAATTGCAAGGAATACTAAATATGGTTCTGCAAATCCTCCAACAAGTATTCCAAGAAATATAGCAACCTCCGCTATTTTATCGAATATTGAATCAAGGAAACCGCCAGTTCTTGTAACTTTTTGAGAAATTCTAGCAACTTGACCATCAACTATATCAAAAAAACCAGCAATAAGCAAAATTATGCCTCCAATAATCAATGAAAATTCAATGTTCCATCCGTAAGCAAAAGCAGAAGCAAAAGCAAAGATTAACCCAATACATGACCAACCGTTTGGAGAAATACCAGTTGCGGCAAATGTTTTACCAATTTTTTCTAAATGTGGCTGAAGTGAACTTCGTAAATTATTTAACATTGAAATCAACTAAGCTAAAATTGAGTGTATGTATAATTATAAAAGTATAATTCATTTTGATTCACATTCTTATGAACGTTAGATATACTTATCTTCTATTTCATGCCTGTTCTGATTTTCTAATTGTGAAAACATTAATCAGTATTAAAGAAATATTGACTACGTGGATGTACCAATACTAGAATTTTTAATTTTTTTCTTTTGTATAGCTCTTCTTACATTTTGGTTTAAAAAAAGATGGAAAAAGAAACCTGATGAACCAGATAGTGAACCAGAATGGAAAAAGGAATCTGATAGTGAGCCAGAATGGAAAAAGGAACCTGGCGAACCAGATAGTGAGCCAGAATGGAAATAATTACTTAAGATTCATAGCGATAATTGTAGAAATCATTTTTGCTGCAATAGATGCAGTAGAACCATTATCATAAGTTGGATTTAGTTCAACAATATCAGCGGCAAGTATTTTTTTGTTTTGTAACGCTGTGATCAAATCATATAATTCCCTAGATGTAATTCCAACAGCTTCCGGATTGCCAACTCCTGGCGCAAATGCGGGATCTAACACATCCAAGTCTATGCTCAGATAAATTTTATCAAAAGTAGATGTGATATCTTTGAGTAATTTAGCACCATTACCATCACGAATGTCTTTGTCTGATACTGTTTTAATATTATGTTCTTTTAGAAACGCAAGTTCTTCTTTGACAAACGCTCTTGCACCTACATGAACAATATTTTCAGAACCACGTTCTTCAACTATTCTCCTAAGATATGCAGCATGACTCAGTTTAATGTCAGCATATTGATCCCTTAAATCATAATGTGCATCAAATACTACATATCCTATATTCTTTGGAAAACATCTGAAACTTCCTAAAGTAATCAAATGTTCTCCACCCAAAATTATTATTTGCTTGCCTTGTTTTGCTAATTCAGAAGTAATATTTTCAACCATTCGTAACATTTCTGTGGCAACAACTGTATGCTTCGTATTACCAAGATCACTGATATTTACAGTTTCTAGATCAACACCAAATTCCGGTTGAAAGATTTCAATATTATTAAATGCATCACGTATTGCATCAGGTCCAAAACGACACCCAGGTTTGTAAGAATGCGTTGAATCAAATGGTATACCAAAAATAGTAACTTTTGAGTCATCATTATCATTGGGATTAATAATCAATGGTGAATTTGTCATGTGAAGATCCAAAAAACTCATTTTTTTACACCATTATTTGTGGTCTTTGTGATAATAGAAGTGTTGAATTTAATCTTGAAGTTGGTTTATCACTTGTAGCATCTGTGATTTCCTTGATAAAATCTTCAATAGAAACTTCACGCACATCGCCGGTTGTCCTATCACGAATACTCAATTTTGGAGAATTCACTTCCTTTTCTCCAATAACTAAGACGTAACTAATCCATTCCTTTTCTGCATCACGAATTCTTTTCCCAATTGTATCATTTCTGTCATCAATATCTACTCGTATATTTTGCTCAATAAATTTATCAGCAAGATGAGTTGTAAACTCTAGATATTCATCTTTAAGAGGAATTAATCTCACTTGTATTGGTGCCAACCAAAGTGGAAATTGTGGTCTCTTACCATCTTTGATCTGTTTAGCAAATTTTTCTAATAATGCATAAATCACGCGTTCCACTGCTCCAGACGGTGAATTATGTAAAATTATAGGATGTTTCTGCTCATTATTTTCATTGGTGTATGTTATACCATAACGTTTACCATTTTCAACATCAATTTGGTCAGTTGATAATGCACTTGCTTTACCTAAATTATCTATAAAATTAAATTCCCATTTCAGAACAAAATAAAAAAATCTCTCCTTCCACATTTCAACTAAAACTGGCTTTCCTATTTTTGAAACCATTTGTTTGATCAATTCTTTATTTTGATTATAAAATTCATCAGTGAACCTGATAGCCATTTCATATTCATTTTCTTCAATTCCCAATCCAGATAATACCTCACGTGAAAGATCAAATCTTTTTCTAAATTCTTCTATTGCTTGTGGCATATCTTTACAAAATGCATGACAATCAGGCATGGTAAATGCTCTCAATCGTCTTA
>JASMGS010000079.1 GCA_030751155.1 Candidatus Nitrosopelagicus sp. | reverse complement strand
ACGGTAAACATCAGTATTCATATACACTTCTAAAGTTTGATCCCAATGATCAATGTCAATTTGTTCAAGTTCTGTTAGTGATGTCCAGACTTCTTTTATTTTTTCGACTGCAAAGTATTCTGATTTACTAACTAGAAAAATCTCCACTCTACTAGCAGTTTGAATTATTATACATTCTGAGACCCCACTGATTTTCTTAAAGGATTCAGATGCAGTTGAAATGTCTTTAAATGAATAATTTGTTATTTTGTGAACTGGAACGTTTTTAAAAGTAATTCTTGCATTTAAAATATTAAATTTATTTTTAGCCATGTCACATCAGTTTATTCCTTAATTTTATCCCTACCACCTTTAGCTGTTCTAAAGACATTCATTCCCAAATGATAGTTTTCAAATAAATAATTTAATTTTTTTAGATTAGTTTTAGCGAGTTCAATTTCTTGTACAGTTGAATTTGGATCATTTAGAAGTCGTTCTAATTTCAGTTTTGATTCATCTAAAATATCACCAAGCCCGGATTCATAATTAGAAATTCCAGCAAATTCAGGACTCAATAAATTTTCTGGATTATATTTTGGGGTTTGGTCTGTTGGTATCTGTACTTTTCTTGAAATTTCTTCTTCCTCTTGTTGTGTATGCATTGCTTTTAATGGAATATTCTTTGCATTTCCAAAAAATTCTGGTTCACCCATTTCTCTTCTGAATATCCGATCCTGCTTCCGTTTATGAGTAAATTCATCTTTTGTTATTTCACCAGCATTAGCTTTTGCTGCTTCATACTCTACTTTCCATGCGGCTTCTGATGCTATTCTTGCAGCTTTTACCTTTTCTTTTGCTGCTTCATATGCTGTTTCTGCTGTGGCTGCTAACTCCGATGCCGCTACAGCATCTGAAATTGTTGTTGATCTAAGCGTACCATCATCGGGTTTTGCATCTTCTGCCTCTTCCTTTGCAGCTTCATATTCTGCTTTTGCTACTGCTGCCTCTGCCTCTGCCTCTGAAAGTGTTACTGGACCTGTTTCTTTCTGAGTTTCTTCTTTTTTGCCTTCTGACATTAAGAGTGCTTAAAATCGGTCAAATTTTAAGATTTAGAAGAGGAAATTTTTCAATAATTGATTTTTGATATAAAGTAAACGAATCATGTACACCCTCACATTTTTTACAGATACAAAGTTTGGAAACATTTTCACGATCACATATTTCAGCAAATTCGCAATCCATACACCCAGCTGAGCCATTACATATAGCACATTTCAGTTCTTTATTTACTTCAGCACATTTTTCATGTTTAACTTTACTTTCTTCTTTTAACCAAAAACCAATCTCTTTTGCTCTGATCTTTTTATTGCATACAATACAGGTTCCATCATATTTCATAGTAATTTTTATCCAGCTCATTTTATCAAACTCATTTCTTTTTCAATAATATCATCAAATTCCTCATCTAATTCAAAATCTAGCTTATCATTTTTCATGCAGAACAACATAGTATTAAAAACAAATGTTGTAAATGTGCTTACGGAAATATGTAAATTCTTGGATATTATTTTCGACAAGAGTTTAATCTTTTTTCCATCCCATCTAATTCTGTTTATCATAGGCCAAGATAGATTAAACCGTGAATAACGAATTGATGTATTAGGTTTGTAAAGTCCTAATAAAATAGAATCAAGATATCTTAACAATCTCCAGTTTTGTGTTTTCATTATCTTTCCATATAACATATCAGCTTTAGATATTATTTCTAACATATACGCGAGATTCTTTTTATCAATATTGCTTGTTATGATGCTAGAGTAAAATGCATTAATCTTCTCACGAGGATCAATATGCATAGAATAAAGTATCATTCTAGCTTCGTCGATTGAATGAGATTTAAAAAATGTATTAATTCCTTCTTCTATGTCTAATCTCTCAAATGATTTTTCCGTTGGTGGCTCAAAGCCTGTCACATTAGCTTGTATGCTATTGATCATAGAACGTAAATCCCCTCTTGATTCAATTACTATTTTCTGCAGAGATTTTGGTGTTAGTGATACTCCCTCTTTTTTTAGTATAATGTTTGTGTATAATTGCATCATTCGTGGGGATAAGGGTTTTAGGTGTATTGTTCTTACGGCTTTTTTGATACTTTTCATTTTAGTAGAAATATCAGAATTTGCTGCGAGTAAAATTGGTACGGTTGGTTCTTTTAGAATTTTGATGAGGGTTTCAGCTCCTCCATAATCTGCTCTTCCATGTATTCCATCGACTTCATCGATGAAAATCATTGGATGCCCCAGTAAAGATTCACTGCCTAAGATCGGCTGAAGTATATTTTGAATCCTGCCTTTGCTACGCACATCACTTGCATTAAGTTCAATCAAATCATATCCAAATTGCTTCGCTGCTAATTTGGCAAGTGTAGTTTTCCCGATGCCAGGAGGTCCAACTAATAAGATTGGTTTTGTACCCTTTTTCCATTTAGTAAACCAATCGACAAAATCAGACCTAACCTCCTCATTTCCAATCAAATCAATAATGTTTTTAGGGCGATATTTTTCTGACCACATCATAAAAATCACTTTGGAAGATTTGACTGGAGATCTGACCAAATGTTTTCGTGTTGTAATCTATTGAACCAAAATTCATTATAATGCTCCACTGTGAGAAATAAAAATTCTAAAAATTCTCTGTGAGAAAAGTTTTTTGGTAAACTTTCAAGTGCGTTTCTTGCTTCACGAAGATACGATTCACTTTTTTTCATGGTCAAATCAAATCCCTTTCTAACATCATTTTCTAATAAACTGTAATACAAAGGCCATGATGGGATTTTTACTGCCTTATCACGTATTGAATCTTCAATTTCATTGCCACACCCAACTGATTCTGAAGCTTTACCCATTCCTATCTGAAATATTTCTCCAAGAGGTTGTCTTGAAAGTGCCATATTACAACCGGCCGTACCCATTACGGATCTATATTTCTTATAACTCTCATCGAGTTTTTCTTCTGTCATAGAAGTAGGATTTTGTTTTAACGTTGCATCAATATACTGTCCAATTCTAGCATCTCTGAATCCAGATTCAAATTGTTTCAAAACTTCTTCCCCGCCTTTTGCAATTTTATCACGAGCTAATTTTAGTATATATGGATTCATCAGTTTATAGTCATCAAGATAATCTAAATCTTCATCTCTGTCCATGATTCTATCCATCGGTTCACTGAGATCAATTGCAATAATATGCCCATCAATAATATCTTCTCTAAGTTTTGGATCATTGCTATCATGAAAATACTCTGCAGATGCATCAAATAATCCATAAAAAACAGGAAAGGTCATTTTTACAAAATTTGAATTTAAAATTCTTAGAACTCTATCATTAAGTATTTCAAAGCTTTCCAGTTTTGATTTGATTGGATCAATTTCTGAAGATCCTAAAATGATATCAGTTGAACCAATTTCTTCCCCAAACTTCTGCTGCGTAATATTAGGAGATGAATCATCTTTAATTTGTTGCAAAAGGTCATTTGTGAATCGTTTAGCAAATTCAGGAAAGTTTGTTTCATATTCCTTTTTGTATTTATTGAACTGCCTATACCCCTTAGATTTGAAAAAATATTGCTTAATTATCTTCTTTCCAGCTTTGGTTCCTTTCAGGGAACTTTTACTAGTAACAGATTCATCCTTACCGCTCATATCTTGACATTTGTAAATTGGTATTTATGCATTAAAAAAAATTTCACTTAAATTATGTTTTTATCTGAAATTCTTTATGGATATAATTGAAATTCTTAGATCTGCTTCTAAACTTGTTTATGAAAATGTCAAAGATCTACCTGGTACCGAAGAAGCAGTGGCTGGAGATTTTGGAAGAGGTGCAGGTGGAGATATTTCACGAAATATCGATATTATTGCAGAAAAAACTGTTGTTGATTATTTCAAAGAAATAAATTTTGAATGTACAGTACTTGGAGAAGAATGTGGGAAAGTGGAATTATCATCAAATCCTAAGGGGTTTGTGATAATGGATGCAATAGATGGAAGTGCTAATGCTGTAAGAGGTGTACCATTTTTTTGCTGTTCACTTGCATTTGCAACTGATGACAAATTGAGTTCCATTACTGATGCTGCGATTACAAATCTTTCAACAGGTGATATTTATTGGGCATCAAAAGAAAAAGGTGCTTTTCTAAATGATAAACCAATTTCTGTCCATAAAGAAAAACCACTTTACAAGATTGTTGGAATAAATAGTTCTGGTACTTCTCCAGAATTACTCAAACGACTTTCTCCGATTTATGAAAAACATCATCATGTTAGACATTTTGGTGCAAATGCCCTAGAGATGGCTTTGTTTGCTCAAGGATTAATTGATATTTTTATTGATTTGAGGGGAAAGATTAGGGTTCAAGATATTGCAGCTGGATATCTTTTGATTAAAGAGGCTGGTGGCCTAATATTAGATGAAAACCTAGAACCGCTTGACTCAGATCTTAATTATGAAACTAGACTATCATTTGTAGCGGCGACAAATAAAGAAATTTTGAGTGAGATTTTTTCGTTAATAAAATAATGGCGCCCTCGGCGGGATTTGAACACGCGTCTCAGCCGTGACAGGGCCGAATTCTAGACCGGGCTATACTACAAGGGCTCAACTATTCGCTCAAAGTTATCAATTTTAAAGTTTCCAGCTACCGATAATCTGTAAAAGACTAAATTATACAGTTAATGTATCTTGGCGGGGTCTATAGCGCAGCCAGGTAGCGCACCGGACTTTTAATCCGGCTGTCGTGGGTTCGAATCCCACTAGACCCGTTTTATTTGATTAATGTTTTGACTTTTTTATTGAGGTTATCTAGCGAGTTTTGTATGTTATTACTTCGTTTTTTTACTTCCTTTTGATAGATATCAATTTTTTTCATTCTGTGTATTACCATTCGTTTTTGCTCTGATATTCCAGATGAACCTTGAGACTTCCTGTCGTTGAGTGAAGACATGACTGTAGTAGATTGTATCAATTTCATCAAAAGTTCCAAATTCACTTTTTCCCCCTTCATCACATTTTTTACCTCTAATTTTGTCAAAGCAGAAATAGATTTACGTGATTTGTGCGCAGCCTTGACTAGTATACCGATAATTTGATGTGATTTCCTAAATGATATGTCATGGTGAACTAACTTTTCAGCTAGATCAAGAGCTATAAGATATCCATCCTCCGCGGCCTTTTGCATATTTTTTTTATTTATGATAATTGTATTCAGCATTGATTCCATAATCAATAGAGCAGAAATTACAGTATGAGATGTATCCCAGAGTGACGGGTTAACCTGTTGTAAATCCCGACTATAACCTGATGGCAGTACTTGTATTGTTGATAGTATAGATGTTAAATTACCTATTATCTGGGATGTTTTGCCACGAGTCAATTCAAGGATGTCTGGATTTTTCTTTTGTGGCATAACACTTGATGGTGAAGTGAATTCATCAGATAGTTCCAAGAAAGAAAATTCTGAAGTAGACCAAATAGAAAAATCTTTTGAAATCCTACTTAAATTCGTCATTAATATTGCACTTGCCGCAATATATTCAATTGCAAAATCCCTAGTGGTTGTTGCATCGATTGAATTTTCAACAATGCCATTGAATCCTAGCATTTTTCCAGTACTTTGTCTATCAATCATTATGCTTGTACCACCAATTGGTCCAGCTCCTAATGGATTTTCATTTATCCTATCATATGTTGTGTAAAACCTATCAAGATCCCTGAACAAAGCATCAGCATAAGATAAAAGATAATGAGAGAACAAACCAACTTGAGCTTGTTGAAGATGCGTGTAAAGTGGAACTATAGTTTCTTGATGTTTTTTAGCTAATTTAACAAGTGATTTTATAGTATCTAACAAACATTGACAAATAATATTTGTGTCATCACGAATTTTCATACGAATATCTAATGCTACTTGATCATTTCGTGACCTAGCAGTATGCATTTTTCCTCCTGCATCAATTCCTATCTTTTTGATTAGTAATGATTCTATTAATTCGTGAATATCTTCAGAGCTAGATTTCTTTCGAAAATTTTCTTTTTTTAAAAATTCAAGTCCAGTTAGAATCTTTTTTAGATCCTTTTTTACGATAATTTTATTTTCATAAAGCATGATAACGTGTGCTTGACTTCCTAGAATATCATACATTACAATTTGAATGTCATCATTTAGTGATGATACATAATCTAATGTTATCTTTCCCAGATTTTTTCCTAAGCGTGAACGGTACATTGAATATACAAGTCAGAATGACTATATATAGCATAAATGATTTGTCGTTAATGTCTCAAGAGCTTAAACAAATAAGAGTTAAAATCTTTGATAAATTATCGGGCATTGTTGACCCTGAAATTAATACATCAATCACAGAACTTGAATTAATTGACGAAGTTGATATTCAGGATACTGATGTCAAGGTTGATTTGCATCTTACTAGCCCCTTTTGTCCAGCTGTATTTGGGTTTAAAATCTGTCAAGATATACATGATGATCTTTTGAGTATTGATGGAATTGATGATGTCAAAGTAAATGTTTCAAACCATTTCATGTCTGAACAGATCAATAATCAGGTAAATAATAGCCCAAATCCACACAAAAAAGAAACAAAAACCGAAGACGAGTCTTCTAAATCATCTGAAGAATAATTATTTTCTATACCCTAACAAATATCCTCTTAGTAGTTGAATTCCCATTGCTGGATCAACTCCCTTTGGACATACTTGGCTGCATGACCCAGCAAAGTGACATCTCCAAATACCATGAGGTTCATCAATAATTTTAAGCCGTTCGTCTTTACCCTTATCTCTATTATCTGCAACATATCTATAGGCTTGTGCTAGCGCTTGTGGTCCAACAAAGGATGAATCTGTTGCCATCGTTGGACATGCAGAGTTACATAAACCACATTTTATACATCCAGCAAATTGAATATATTTTTCAACATCCTCGGGAGATTGTAAAAACTCCTTGGTTTCAGAAGTTACTTCCGAATCATCACGAATTATGTATGGTTTTATTCGCTTATGAGTTGCTATGAGCCTTTCAAATCCAACAGCTAAATCACGAATTATTGGAAAGTTATTCATTGGTTCCACTGTTACCAAATCAGAATCTAATTCAGATATCTTTGTAAAACATGCAAGTCTTGGTTTTCCGTTAATAATCATACCACAAGAACCACATGTAGCTTGTCTACATGAATAACGTACACCTATTGAATGATCATAGTTACTTTTAACTTCCAAAATTGCATCCAATACAGTAGTCCATCTCTGATAGTGCACTTTGAATTCTGAGAATGTAGAAGTAGAATCACTTTCCGGATTAAATTTAGATATTCTAAGAGTTGTTGTTTTGGAAGATGATTTTACTTTTTCGTATTTTTCTTGTGAGGGTGATCTACTTGGTCTTTCAAATCCTTTTGGTAATGCTCCATCTTTAGTCATGCTTCCACCATTCCCATGCTTGCCATAATTATTGTTCTAGAACCGTATGCAATCAGAGCAATCATTGCAATCAAACACCCGTATGTAACTGCATTTTCATATGCACTTCCTTGCTTTAGCTCAAGTAAGATTATACGTAAACCATTGAACCCATGAACTGAAATGAGTATTAGCATAGCTTCTAACACTATAGCATAGGGAATAGATTCATAGTTTGCAATCACACTCTCAAATTCTAGGGAATTTGCGAACCCCTGTGTAACTCTAACTATAATATGAATAATTACAAATCCAACAGCTACTAGAGCAGTCAAATAATGAATTTTCATTATGTGACTTTCACGCATTATATTAGACATCATACATCACTCCTAGACCATACATCATAGCTAATGCAGCGAGACCAATCGAAACATAAATGCATAATTTATTCTTCATGTTTAATGAGCTTGGTGTGTAAGGATAATCAGCTCTACTAGGTTTACCGAGCCCAAATCCTGCTTGACCAATCATCAATCTAATTCCATTACCTGTATGAAATACACACATTCCAATAACTAGCGTCAAGAATATGTGACCCTCTGTGGTTTGTGTTAATTCTAACATAGAATTCCAAGCTGCTTTTCCATCAAGCAGATTACTTGTTTCATAAATATGACCAATGAAATAAAATAACAATCCAAGACCAGTTATTCTCATCAACCAATATGCTACACGTTCTATCCCATATCGTCCAGGATTTGCCATTCCTTTGATGCCCTCCTTACGATCTTTTTCCATTAGTATTTCCTCTCAACAGGTTTGTAATTAGTTATTATGACTGGATGAGTTTTCATAATTGGCTCCTGAGGATCATAATATGCTAATGTATGATGCAAGAAATTTTTATCATCTCTCTTTGGGAAATCAGTTCTTGCATGAGAACCTCTAGATTCTTTTCTATTGATTGCCCCAATTAGAACTACTTCAGCAATTCTAAACATCGAGTCTAATTCCATAACGTTTGAAAAATTAGTGTTGTATTCTTTAGCCTTATCATCAACATGTTTCCATGTCATTGCCTTGAGTTCACGAACTTTCTTTAACCCTTCAACCAAATCTGTTTCATTTCTAAAAACATATGCTTTCTCAGTTAACGTATCGGTAAGTTTTTGTTTTATTTCATATGGATTAACTTCTCCTTTTCCCCTGAAAATTCCATCATATATTCTTCTTTCTTCCGCATAAACTAAATGATCAGGAAATGATTCTGAGCTTGATTCCTTTTCTATGTAAGTGACAGCCTCGTCAGCCGTAATTTTTCCCCAAACTATACATTCTGAAGTGGAATTTGCACCTAATCTGTTTGAACCATGTATACTAATACATGCGGCCTCTCCAGCTGCCCACACTCCTTTTAGTTCTGAAGCACCATTTATGTCGGTATGAATACCACCCATCATATAATGACATACAGGTCGAATATCCAACAATTCTTTTGCAGGATCTACACCAGAAAATTTTATTGATATTTCTCTAATGCCGCCAAGTTTTTGTTTAATAACTTCATCTCCTATATGTCGAAGATCAAGTTTCATACAATCTACTCCTGTTTCATTTTTGAACCCACGACCTTCATTAATTTCAGTCATAATTGCTCTAGATACTATATCTCGTGGTGCT
>JASMGS010000078.1 GCA_030751155.1 Candidatus Nitrosopelagicus sp. | reverse complement strand
GGGGTAACAATTTTACGTATTTGTTCATCAGACAAGCCAGAATTTTTTATTGCATTCTTTCTAACTAAAGCCAAATCTTCATACATTTCAAGATTCTTTGCAATTTCTGTAAAATACGGAACTAAAATATTAGGATCTGTTTCAATTCCTATCTGTTGAATTAGGTTTTTGGTTATTGGTCCAAAACAACAATCGTATGCAGTAGGGGTTCCCATTGTTATCCATGCAAATCTTTCTAATCCTGCTCCCATGTCAATTATACGTTGATCTAATGTTTTGTAGTTTGTTAAATCACCTTGAAATTCGGTGAATACAGCATTACCAAGTTCTAATCCTTTAACAAAATATTCTAATGAAGAACCAAATGAGCCACCACCCTCCCATACATCTTCTACAAAAACAATTTCGTTTTTGTCAATTCCAAATTGTTTTGTTAGTAAGCCGAAGTCAAGATTGACGCATTCATCTTTCCAATATCCGTTATTGTCTGGTACACTATGTTGTCCAATCATACAGAATGATGAGAAGTGTCTTCCTGTGACACCAACATTTTCCAAATCTTTGAATCGAAGGCATGTCTGTGGTACTACAAGTGGATTTGCAGGAAACTCAAAGATTACTTTACTTCCCATAACTCTCTGAAAATCTACAATGGATGCAATTGTGAAATACAAGTCATCACGCCACCTACACACAACTGGATATCTATTTACAGATGTATGATTATTTTTTACAAAAAATGATTCAACTTCTTTCCATGCTTGTGTATAATCGAACCGTTTGTTTGTTGGTGGGTTGCCAATAAATGAATATGTGTCACTAGAATGATCAGGACAGTTTATACGATTTTCATCTAATGTCCAATAGAATCTTTTACACGTTTTACATGATTTACGCTCAAATCCAACATCTTCAAATAATTTTACTTTATAGTATCTGTCAGGATCAGTTGAAAATTTTGAAAGTATTTCTTTTTTATCCATTCAAAACATTCTGGTTGACCGATATTAAGAATTGTCGATTACAATAAATTAAATAGAATAGTTTTCAAATTAACCCTATGTTGGGAAGAAAGAAAAAAGGTCTCAAAGAAGGTGCATTTGTTTTTGCCACTCAATCTAATGGAAAATATAATGATTTTATTGTTGGTGCAGTTACTGGAATAAACGGTAAAAAAATAGGCATTAATGGAATTATTGTGGATCCCATTGGGCTGAAGAACAAAGTAGAGCAGGGTAAGGCAGGCCAACGATCTATTGAAATTCTAAAAAATCCAAACCCCGATAATTGTATACACTCATTAATTTATCGTATAGAATATGAAAATTATACTGGTATTATAGATCTTAATGAATCACAGCTTTTGGAAATTCCTCCAAACGTCTTTTTAACTTTAGATGGATGGGTGCGTGAATCATTTTCTGAATTATTGAATAATGTACTTTCTTTGCCACCTGGTTCTGAAAGAGATGAGGCAAAACGTATTGTAAAACAACGGATGGATACTTTATTTGATAAGAATCTAAAAAGAACACTTTATGCAATATGTAGAAGTCTCAAAATCCTGAATTGAACAAAAACTGATTATAGTTCTCCATAGTTTTATATTATACACTAAAAAAAAATGTAATATGGAATATGTTTACGCTGCATTAATGCTTCACAAACTGAAGAAAGATGTAACTGAGGAAAATATCACTTCAATAGTGAAGGCATCAGGTGTAGAAGTAAATGAGGCACAAGTCAAATCACTTGTAGCATCTTTGGCTGATGTAGATATTGAGGAAGCCATAAAAGCAGCTCCAGTAGCAACTGCAGCAGCTCCAGCAGCAGCTCCAGCAGAAGGTGGCGAAGGTAAGAAAGAAGACAAAAAACAAGATGAAGCAGCAAGTGCTAAATCTGAAGAGAAAGCAATGGAAGGCTTGTCATCTTTATTCGGTTAGAATTATCTAATTTTAATTTTCAAAAAACATTTAACGTTATTTACTTCACTATAGTACACTGATTATTGGTAGATTTTTCCACTACTCCAGAACTCTTCATCTATATTTTAGATTTATTTGGAACCATGGCTTTTGCAGTTACTGGAGCATTCAAAGCAATTGAGCATAAAGCTGATATTGTTGGAATAATAATTCTTGCAACAATTACTGGTGTTGCTGGAGGTACCATACGTGACATCATATTAGGTAAAACACTTCCAAACTCTTTGATAGATCCTGTTTACGTAATCATCACTATAATTTCAGCGATAGTATTATTTTTCTTGTATTCAAAATTGCGACAGCACTGGAATATTTTTCTAAAATTTGATGCTCTCGGTCTTGGTATTTTTACTGTGATTGGGGCAACATTTGCTTATAATTTAGTAGGCATGAATTTCCTTGTCATAGTATTATCTGGAATGTTGACTGCTATAGGAGGTGGAATTCTAAGAGATATTTTTGTAAATCAAACACCAATTGTTTTTGTAAAGGAATTGTATGCATCGGCTAGTTTTATCGGTGCAGTTTTGTTTTATCTAACACTGTTAATTACTAATGAAATCTACGCAGCAACTATTATTGGTATGGTAATAACAACTGTATTACGACTAGTAGCAATGAAATACAATTGGAATTTACCCAGAGTTAAAAGTCGTTATGATTAGGTTGGAGTATAATCTTTTGTCTTAGATACAACACTTTTAGCATGTCCATCAGCCTTTTGAATTATCTGTTCTTTATTATCATCTGTCATATAGCCTATTTCTAATGAAACAGAACGTGCAGATTGAGATGCCTTTGCTAAAATTTGTTCAATATTCTCATTTGTAATATATGCCGCTTCAATTGATAATGATACAGCATTTTGATGCGCTTCGGAAATTTGTTTTCTGAATAAATCTACATCTACAACAAGCTCATTTTCAGTAAATAGAACACCTTCAGATAGTGCAGAGTTTAAAACTATTCCAGCTTCAATTGGCTTAATATCTAATTTTCCTAACAACGCTGCTAATTTGGTTGATATGACTTCTCCTTTTTTTATAGGTGTTGTTTCTTTCAGAATCCAAATTGTTCCCTGATCAATTTTGGTAGGAATTTTATTTTCCTTGAACTCAGTTAGCATAGGACCTGGGGCTATTCCTGTATTTTTTGGTGGAACAACAACATCCATACTTGCAATATCACCTCCTCTGGCTGCAAGCATTATTTTGTTTTTACCAAGTAAAACATTTAGCTTGAATGGAGACATGTTTGTAAACATGAAAAGACATTGACCAGTAAGATTTTCTTTCAATTTTTTAATACCAGAAATATCTAATTTCTCAAATGCTTTTTGTGCAATTTTATCCTTGATACTAATAATTTCTACTTCTCCTTTGAGTTTTTTCCTTAATGGTAATAATTGAGATGCTCGTACTTTTTCCATTCGTACTAATGCAGTCACACCATATTTTTTTGGTAATTCCTCCATCATTTGATACATCTGCATCTTCTTTTTTGGGAATTTGGTTCTGTTCTCGCGCAATTTTATTTTTTCACCTGTTCTAATTTTACTGCTTTTCCCATTGTAGTTTTAATCATTATTTTTTTGATATTTTTATCTCCATTTGGAAGTTTTTTTTCTACTGCATTAGTAATTGTATTTGCATTTGCTGCAATATGTTGTTCATCCATATCTTCTTCTCCAATTTTACATGATAGGGATAAAGAGTTCTTTACACGAATTCTGACGGATGATTTGAATCGTTCTAAAAATGATTCAATTGGAGCATTAAATGGAACTGGTGTAGGCATTTTACCTCTAGGTCCTAAAAGTTGTCCTAACACTTTACCTACAGTAGGCATTAGCTTAGTATCTGCCAAAAAGAAATCATATTTGTTAATCACCTTTCTTGATTCTCGTTTATTTGCACCAAGTTTAGTTAATTCATCTTCATTAATTATTCTGTCAGCATTTGCATTCTTTGCTTTAACTCCCATATCTCCAGATGCTATTATACAAACCTGTGCTGCATCACCCATTTTTTGAGGTAACTGAATCGTCTCATTAATAGCAAATCCTTTTTTTACATCCACATCCTTAAACACCATTATCATTTCTAGAGATTGCTTGAATTTGCGTTCTTTACCATTCTCTTTAGCCTGTTTGATCAATTCTACGAGTTGAGATTCTGTAACCATAGATTTTTTTTAAAAAACCCATTTAAAATCGTTTAGAGATAATCTAGTTAAATCTAGTAAAATCTACATTTATTACCATAATACATTCATTTTGTCATTATTGCATGGGCTTGATGAATTAGATCTGAAGATACTTTTTGAATTAACCAAAGATGGACATATTACAGTACCTCTACTTTCAAAAAAACTTGGAAGTAATGCATCTGTTTTGTATAGTAGGATTAAACGATTAGAGAGAAGAAAATTAATCAAGAAATTTACGATTGACATTGATGATTCATTATTGGGAATTAATGTTAAAGCCACAGTTGGTATAAATCGAGATCCAAAACTCAAGGTAGAAATTCATAAAAAATTAATGGGTGTTCCTGCAATAATTTCTATCTCAGAGGTCACAGGACGATTTGATATCATGATGCAAGTTCATACTAAAGATCTTGAGGAATTACATATGGTTGTAATAGACAAAATTGGAAAAATTGATGGTATACAAAACACTGAGACTTTTGTGGAATTACAAAAGACAGACAAAGATCCGTTTTATCTCATAAATGATACTAAAATATAATAATCTAACAGAGCGAAAAAATTTCCTAATTTTTAATAATAAATTTTCATCTTATTCGAATTTACTATTCCATTTACCTTCATTAATTTCGGAAGTGAATTCTTTAGGGGTTTTACCTTCAATTTTGATTCCCAGAGTTTGGCATGTACCAACAATCTGCTTTGCAACAGATTTTAGCGAACTAGCATATGATGATTCTAACTTTACATTAGCTATCTTGGTAATCATATCTGCAGAAACTTCTCCAACCCATTCAGTTCCAGATGTTCCTGAGCCTTTTTGTATACCAGCCTCCTTTAGTATTAGTGCAGATGCTGATGGAATTCCCACTTCAATTTCCCATTTCTTAGATTCTGTATCTACAATAACACTAACTGGTATTTTCATTCCTTGGAATTCTTTGGTTTTTTCATTGATAGCATTAATGACTTCCATAATATTTACTCCTATAGGACCTAATGCTGGACCCAATGGTGGACCAGCAGAAGCCTCGCCACCAGTAACCAATGATGATATTGTTTGTTTATCTCCCATAGTATGACACCAATTTTTGAAAATTTAATCCTTGCTATGATAAAACCTTTTTGAGATGATTAGCATCTACAGTTACTGGTAATTGATAAGGTGCATCTAATAAAATAACAACAGCTTCTTCTTTTTCTTGATCTACTCTTTTAACAGTAGCTTTCATACCTTTGAACGGACCACCGATTATCTCTACAGTATTATCAACTGAAAGTTCCGTAACTGTAGATTTTTTGATTAGATATTTGTCGATCTCACTATACTGTAATTCACCTCTCAACTGACCACGAATATGTCTAATTCCTTGAATTGCATTAAACATCGAAGGTGGATCTTGTGCTTCGAGAACTACATATCCTTTCAAATCATCAAGCAAAAGTACGGTTTGAACATCTTTTACCCTAGGAAATTCTTCGTCGACATAGAGTGAATTTTCCAAGTCTCCTGCCTTTTTCCAATCTTTATCTATCAAAGTCTTGTCTTTGATTTTTATTTCTTTACCCTCCTCTTTGGCTTTTTGTACTTCTTCTTCATCTTTCTGATCCATCCTCATTTTGGCTTCTAATAATCTCATAACAATTTTTTCTTGTCCTCCCGTGGTTCTTACTGCAAATAGATGTGAAGTTTGATCACCAGATTCTGGTTCAACTGCTGGAACTTTTGCTTCTTCCTCAACCTGGCTTTCTTTCTCTTCTATATCTGATTTTTGTGACGCAGGTTTCTCTGCTAGTAATTCATCGAGAGAGTCATGTTCAGACATTGGTTCTGGTTTTTGCTCATCTATGGGTTCAGACTCTGACATTATTATCTACCAAATGTAAAAACAGAAAATATAAACTGAATACCAAATCCTAATGTACCTACTGCTGCAATTCCAAATAGCACAAGTCTGAGATGCTGAATATATACATCCTTATCAGATTTTTTTGTAAGTTTTACAGTATTTTTCAGATTTAATATGGTACGTCTAGCGTTAAACTTCATTTGTTGCTGCTTAATAGAGTGTCAATATATCTTTTATCTAATGGATTTACTTGTTGCCTATGCTGATGATCCAGCAGGTGGTAATATGGCCAATTTTGTTTCACGTGATTTAGTCAAAGATGGGGATGTTTTTAGGGGTGAATATTTTGATTTAGCAATTATACCAACTCCAGCCATATCCGCTGATTGGATTGAAGATAAATTTGATTATGACGGTTATGTTTTTTTATCAAAACATGCAGCAGAATCAGGCGTTCTTGCATTAACTTGCCATAACACTGGTAATTTTTCTACTGCTAATTTTGGTGGTTATGAACGTCAAGTTTCTATACCACACTCTAATCTTCAAAAATCATACATTCATAATTTATGGGATGCTAGAAAACAATTTACTAAATTTCAAATAACAATTGAAGCAACTCATCATGGACCCACTTCATTAGAAAAACCTACTTTGTTCATTGAAATAGGAACTACACCAAAAGAATGGAATGATGTAAATCTTTGTAATTCAGTGGCACAAATAGTTGTACAGACAATGAAACAAAATCAAAAATCATATCCTACAGGAATA
>JASMGS010000077.1 GCA_030751155.1 Candidatus Nitrosopelagicus sp. | reverse complement strand
TGCCATCCTCCAGCATCTTCAATACATGTTTTCCTCCATATTCCTGCAGTTCCATTAAAATTCATGAATAAACGTGAATTACTTTTTGCCCTTTGTTCTATCAAAAAATGAAAATCAAGACTTAGTGCTTGTGCTTGAGTTAGCGCAGAATAATTCTCATTTACATGTCCCCATCTACATTGTACAAGCCCAATGCTTGGTTTTGCAAAATAAGGCATTGCTTTTCTCAGATACCATGTTGGTGGAATAAAATCAGCATCAAAAATTGCAACAAATTCACTTTCTGTGGATTTCATAGCATATTTGAGTGCCCCCGCCTTGTATCCAGTTCTAGTTCCACGTCTTACATGTAATATATCAAATCCATTTTTCTTATGATCTTCTACAAGTTCTGATACAAGTTTTGTTGTATCATCATCAGAATCATCCAGAACCATTATACGCATAAATTTTTTAGGGTAGTCTAGATTACAAACTGCATCTATCAAACGCTTTGCCACATATTTTTCGTTATAGATTGGAAGATGTATAGTTACAGTTGGTTCTCCAATTGCAACTGTATTCTCAGTCTCGTTCCTACGACTTGAAAGAAATGCCAAGTAGTAAAAATTACATGTATATGCAATTATAATAATCGCACAAGCGATAAAAATATCAAAAATAAAAGATGTGAATGGGTTTGGTGTTAATGGTTCCATTTTATAATATTATCAAAATTTAGTTCAATATTAACAGTTATGGAATTTACTATAGAATCCAAACTTATTGTGGATAAATTTTGATTGCCTGTGGTGGACAAACACCTTCACATGCAAGACAGAAGATACAATCCGGCTCATTAATTTGAAGTGGTTTCTTAGTAGATGCAACGTTTCCTGAAAATTCAAAGAAATCGTAAACACCTACAGGACATGCATCAATACAAGCACCATCTGCTACACAGATATCAAAATCAACAGAACAAAATTCTCCCCAAACACCCATGACCTTGTTATCCGCACCAACACGTCCCCAAGTTTGAACCATATTACCTGTGGAAGTTTTGAATGGTGTTGATTGATCCATCTTATCTTTATATTCTATATCAATAGGACCAGGAATTGCTTCCTCTCCATCTCTCACTATTACTTGTTTTTTACCTGCAACTGCTGGCTTTGGTTTTTCTATTTTGGCTATTGGTTTTGCATCTGGCACAATTTGTGCTAGTGGGGTTAATTCCTCTAATTTTATTAATGCCTGATTCTCAGAAATTTTTTCTAAACTAGTAAGTGATTCAACCATTTTATCAGAGAGTATGGTATTTCTGAGAATTGTATCAATTACCATTTTTGCAAAATGATCTGCCTTTTTTCTATAATCTTTAACCCACTGAGGATCACCAAATTTTTCAATTGAAAATATTTGATAAATAATATCAACTACTTCACCAGTTACAATTTCAACAGTAACACTAAGCTTGACTTGTTCATACCCCTTCGCATCAGGATCTGGCATGTTTTCTTCAATCCAATTATAAGTTGCATAAATTCTATCAGCATACATATCCATCTCAAAAGTATTTTTTAGTCCTTGAAAGATTGACTGTATCTCAGCAGGATCCTCAAGTTTTATTGGCATTCTGTATAATCCCAATTTGTAACCGTGTAATGGATAAACTCCTCTTTTTGCAGTGGGTGATTGCATTGTGTAAACTCTATCCTTCAAAAGTAGGGACATAGTTCAATTATGGTCAAATTTGGTTAAAAATCTTTGTTTGTGAGACTATTAGCTTGATCCTCAAAAAATTAAATTTTTAAGAAGCTTTTGTAAAAAAGATCCGCTTGAAAATCAATAAAATTGGAATTGTTAGTAAATTCGGTTCAAAAAAATCTGAAAATGCGGCAAAAAAAATAGCCAGAAAAATGCTAAAAATGAGATCTACAGTTTATACTATTTCTCCCGTATCAGTAACAGGAGCAAAGCAGTTAGATTCGTTAGATGGTTTGAAGAAAGTAAAACTTGATCTTGTTATAACATTAGGTGGTGACGGAACTACTCTTAGAACTTTTAGAAATCTTGAAAATGAAACTCCACTTCTAGCGATAAATGTTGGTGGGAACAGGGGAATTTTATCAGAAATATATTTGAATGAAATTGACAATGCAATTCAATGCATGAAAAAAAATAAGGTTTGGCTTGACAAAAGAAAACGAGTTGTAGCTTCTTGTAATGGTGTACAATTTCAACCAGCTCTAAATGAAATTTATGTTAATCGTAAAAATTTAACAAAAACTGCTGAATTTGAAACCAAGTTTCAAAATGATACAGTTAAACAAAAAATGGATGGGGTTATCATTTCTACACCTAGCGGTTCTACAGGCCATTCATTATCAATTGGAGGTCCTATACTTCATGAAAGTTTAGGTGTATTCATTATCACACCAGTTGCTCCGGTTCACAGACTTCCTTCAATTGTTGTTCCGGATGAAAAAGTAGAGGTAACATGTTCGCATGATTGTAATATTGTGATGGATGCGCAAGTCATTAAATCAGCTGCCTTTGGGAATGTCATAACCATCGAAAAATACAAAAAACAAGCTGTCTTTGTTAGGTTAAAAAAGAAAGGATTGAGGCAGATGAGTAAACTTGGCTTTTAGGGTTTTAGACTCTAGTGCATTTTATGCAGGAATTCCATTTGGCTCAAACGAACCAAGTTATACTACATCATTAGTGTATGATGAAATTAAACATATTAAAAAAAATCATGATGCGGTTGATATTTTAATTGAAACAGGAAGATTAACTATTTCCAATCCAGAATCTGAATTTATTGAAATAGTAAGGAATACTGCAAACGAGTCTGGTGATTTACATGAACTATCTGTAGAAGATATTTCAATAATTGCATTAAGCCTGAAACTTGGTGCCGAACTCATAACTGACGACTTTGCAGTTTCAAATGTAGCAAAAAATCTCAATATACAAGTTTTTCCAGTAATGACAGATGGCATAAAAAATATTGTATCTTGGACATATTATTGTCCTGGATGTAACAATAATTTTTCTGAAAGCGTAAAATGCCCAAAATGTGGAAATACACTAAAAAGAAAAAATTTAAAAAAATGATTCAGGAATCGTGAAGTGTTTTTTGGTTACTTTTTTTTAAATATTTACTTTGATTCTGTAATATTTTTTTTATTTTTATTGCACGAATTTTTCCTAACCCTTTGATCTTTGCAAGATCTGCAGTTGATGAACTTAGGACTCGTATTGGACTACCAAATTTTTCTAATAGTTGTATAGCAGTTTTTTCCCCTACACCAGGTAAACTGCACAGAACAGAAAGCTGTTGTTTCCGTATATCATTTGATTTTCTGATTTTTTTGATAAATGGTCCCTTGGATTGCGCTTTTTGTGAACACATTGCAACTAATAATTTTGTAGTGTGAGATGAATCAAGTGTAGTGATTATTGGAATCTTAAAATCAATTGTAATAGATGAAATTGCCCCATAAAATACAAATGGATTTTCTGTTAGATCTTCAATTGCATTAATATTTCCTTCCACTAGAATGATAGGAAATTCAAAATTATTCTTCAATCTATCACATTGATCAAATAATCTTCCATCAAACACGGATGAAATTAGATCTTGGATACTTTTTCTTTCAACTATAGTTTCAGGCGCTACAATATAATCTCCAATTGGTAACATTTTCATTTCAACATTTATGCCAATTGATTTCAAAAGATCAGGTATACCACTTTTTTTCTCTCTTTCGTCTACAACTATACGTAGATCTTTTAAATTCATAAATAATATCAGTATTTTTTATTAATATTTTATTGGGAAGATTCGCCTTCTGATGGTTGTTTAGCACCCATAGCAGATGGGTTTTTGATCATTTCTTGAATCTTAGATTCTTGTTCCTTCAGGCTAGTTTTTAGCTTATCCTCCTGTTTTGCTAAAACAGTAGTTCTAGTTTTTATTAATTCCTTTTTTTCCTCAAGATCTTCAAGAAGTGTTTGCTTATTCGATTTTACCAGTATAGTACCAGCAAATTTGAAAACTGCATCATCATCAGATACTTTTTTTAACTCTTCCAATGATTTCTCGGTTTCTATATTTTCGAATTCAAGTTGCTGTTTTTGTGAAACAGTCATTTGGAGGTTTTGCTGTGTTTGTTGTAGCTTTGCTATTTGCTCCTGTAGCCATGGTGGTATTTGTTGATTGGATGACATGTAAATAGTCAAAATTCGCTAACTAAAAAATGCTTCATTTCATTCATTTTCAAAGTGGTTTAACTAAAATCTAGTTAAAACAAATTGGACAGCCAGTAAATAGTCAAAATTCGCTAACTAAAAAATGCTTCAATAAATGAGTTAATTACTTCCTGACCTTTCTATTTTTATGGAAAATAATAAAATACGATATATTTTAGGACGTGGTTGTGACCCCGTTAGAGCAGTATTTGCAAAAAAAAAATTCGAAACCGAGTTCAATAAATTAGGAGTTAATTTAAAATTCTTTACTGCAACATCTGATAAACAACTTATTGATCTTCTTAATTCAAATATGCCATTTGAACTTTTTTTTCTAGCACCTGGAGCTTGTGGTATTAAAAAACGAGAACCTAACCGTAATTTACCAGGAGGAGAGAGGACATTCGACGAAACTATTATCTTAGTAAAGAATTACATGCCAAATATAACTATAAAATATATAGAAGATGTTAGTAAATTTATGAATATTATTTCTGAAGAATTGAATTTAGGTGAAATCAATAAAAATATTGAAAAAACTAGTGAAGATTGGCCGTTTGTCGATTAGGGACATTTGGTGTTTCAGAAAAGATTTGATAATAAATAGAATGAGTTTTCAGCAATTTTTAAGATAATGTAGTCAATAACGGTTAGAAACTGACATGTAATTATACAAATAATGTTTGATTATATATTTACTGATTTAATCGAGTCGTAACTTGTTTGAATAAGGCGTATACATGAATTAAGATTAGCACGCATATGCGTTAATTCATTTGATTCAATTCGAATTATGATTTTATCGTTAAAAGACATCTCAGTTTTTGTTGGATTTTCAGGATAAAACTCGTTATCTGTATTAATTGAATCAAAGATTGCCTGTGATTTTTCTTTTGCATCTACTTCTATTTTTGCATTAAAGCTTGACGTCATAAGCTGAGCCTGCCACTTTGAATGCGCACTTTTTACAACTCCAGATCCCTACAGCCTCACGACCAAATTTTAGTGAACCACATTCTGGACATTTCCTTGTAGATTTAAGTACACGATGAACTTGTGTGAATTGTTTTCTGGGTTTGATTCCATACCGAGCACCAAGACCGGAAAGTGATTTTTTCTTTTTGGCAAGTTTTGCCATGTTATTGGGTTTCTCCTACTGCCTTCTTGATAATCTCTCTGATTTTTGCTCCAGATGAAATAGATATTTCGGAACACTTTACAATCTGTTCATACGTAAATCCATCCTTACCACCTTTTTGAAGTGCGACAATATTTCCATCCGAGTTTGTTGTTATTGTAATTCGTGCATCTAGACATGCCCATTCATCAATATTTGGATCAGCCAAAATAAATTCCCCTATTCGTCCCATTGTGACTGATACAGGTATAGTAGTTATTGGAGTATCTCCTTCTTCTCCTTCGACCAAAACTGGTTTATCATCTTTCATCTCCCACTTTGGCATCTTTGAAGTCATGATTGCTGCTACTGAAGCATATGAGCATGTGTCGAACAAGTTTCCATCGTGATCAGTTACCACATTATCTGAGAATATACCTATAACGGATTTGTTTTCTTCCAAAACACATTGAGATAAATCAATCATGCCACTTTCACGTATGCCCCTATCAACAACTCGTGCAAGTTCTATGACAGGTGGTTGAGGAGGACCTGTTTCTGCACTTGGGTGTGCCAATGGCAGAATTTCCGCTGTGCAGATGAAAATACCTCTATCTCCCGTATCAGGAAAAGGTCTATCAGGTTGAATTTTTACACCAGCAACAACTTCTGTATCACCTAATCTAACTCGTGCAGAACCATTAGCATGTGGTATTACTCCTGTGACTACATCCAAGGTTCTATGCTCATCAAGTGCACGACCATCTATCCTTTTTCCCTCTTGAAGTAAATCGAGAATTTTAGATCTTTTTAGTTTATCTATAATTGAAAAATCTGTCATTGTTATCAATCACCCTTAGAAAAATATTTTTCCCGTAATGCATTTTTCTGTATCTCGTAGACCTTTTTACATCCCTCTACGCCTAATTCAATACATTTGTTAAATTCATCAGGTGTTAGAACACCGTCTAATTGTAAAAGTGTGATTTTTCCTAAGTTAGGCATGTATCCAATGGGCATATCAGCTTGTCCCGCCTGATCTTCTTCATTATTTACATCAAGTATCAAAGCATCTCCAGCTTTTCCTGAAGCACATGCACAAACTAAATCTCTCATAGGAATTCCAGCATCAGCCAACGCAACAGATGCTGCATCAAGTGCAGCACATCTAGTTCCACCATCAGCTTGTAAAATTTCAAGAAATACATCTACTGCAGTTCTAGGGAATTTTTCAAGCATTACAGCAGGCTCTAATGCCTCTTTGATAACTTTGCTTATCTCTATCTCACGTCTAGATGGAGCTGGGTTTTTTCTTTCACCAACAGAAAAAGGCTCCATGTGATATCTAACTCTCAAAATTCCTGTATCTGGATTTGACATATGTTTAGGATGAACATCTCTTGGTCCGAAAACACCTGCCAATATTTTATTTCCACCGAATTCAATGTATGCAGAACCACTTGCATTTTTTAATACTCCAGCTTTTATCGTAACTTTTCTTGTTTCATTTACCTTACGACCATCACAACGAATCCCATTTTCGTCAAGTAATACCATATCTGATTTTCTTCCACCCAAATTAATCACCATTAGTTTCTAACATTTTTTTCACTTTATCTGTCAAATCAGCAAGATGTGCCTGCTCTTCAACCATTTGAATTGCTTCAATTGCCTTTAATAACCCATTTGATTCACCGCCGGATACGACCACGAGACCATTTTGACCTATTGTGATAGATGTGTCAGTAGAGGATTCAATTGTCTGTATCATAGAACCATGTTTGCCTATAAGACGAGGAATTTTTGATGGAGAGATCTTTACTAATTCACCTGAATCAATCTTTCCTAAATTATGATCTGCGATAGATATCAATGGTTCACGTGATCTATCAAAATTTGCAATTTTTGCACATATAAGATCTCCAATATCAAGTCTGGATTTCATATCACTCATGGTAGGAGAAGAACCTCTTCCAAATACATCCTGACCCAAAAGCATTCCCTGATAACATGAATTAATGTCAGCAAACCAAGAGTTTCCAAATATAGATTTGATCTTTCCTATCACAATATCATCAGTTTTTGGCAAATAAACAGCGCTTAATGGAATCACTCTAACACTGTCATCATAAATATTGGTCAATCCAATGCTAGTTGCAATAATTCTTTTTCCGTCCAACGTTACATTCTCCCGTAATCGTAGTGGTGAAGTGGTAATAACATCACCAGGTATAACATATTGTTTTTTATCTTTAAAAT
>JASMGS010000076.1 GCA_030751155.1 Candidatus Nitrosopelagicus sp. | reverse complement strand
AAAAAGAAAATCTGTGGAGGATAAACGAATTTTGAATATGGCTAGAAAACTTGCAAATAAAATACTAGCCGAAAAAAAGAAAGCACCAAAACGAAAAGCATCTAAAAAGAATAAAAAATAATCTCTAGTCTGAGATAGTTTATTAGATATTAATTAGAAATTACTTCTAATTTTCCATTTTTCTTGGGAACATTTAGCTGAACTTCATTTCTGAAAGTTGTTGTATATGCCCCTTGAACCGAAACAGTGTCGCCATTCTTCACTTTTTCGATATCCTCACCCCAAAGTGTGAGTTTTATCCTACCAGTTTCATCCTTCAAATATGAATCACAAACTTGTGTTTCTCCATATTTAGTATTGACTGTTCTTGGTTCACCCTTTTCCTCAATTGTTCCTTGAAGGGTAATATCGGATCTCTGGTTTTTTGCATCTTCAATTGTCATTAGGTATTCTCTATTTCTTCAATTAATAACTTTTTTTAAACGACATGATTAATTCAATGTGCAGGGGTATCGAAGCCCGGCCAACCGAGAAGGACTCAAGATCAAGGTTATGGGTTATCCTTTCCCTTAGGGGTTCGTGGGTTCGAATCCCACCTCCTGCATTTTTATATTTTTACATGAAAAAGTGATACTGATTTATGATTTAATTAATCGAACCAGTTTTGTAGGATGGTTTAAAAGATCCTTATGCAATATGGCAATTTCTTCATTTATGAATATCAAATTACATCTAAAACATTTCCTAGCTTTGGCATTCATGGGAAATATTACTCAAATTAATAATTAAGGGTAAAGTATGATTGATACTTTCTTAAGAGTTTTAGATGGAGTGCTGGTTTTACTATTATGGCAGATATAATTGAAGTAATTGCGGAGTATTCTTACCTCGGCATATTATTTTTGTTGATGGCAGTAAATGCTGCACCTATTTTGATGCCTCCTACTTGGATCATACTGTCATCATTTTTTGTATTGGATACTTCACTCGATCCATTTTTCCTTGCATTAGTGGGAGCCACAGGAGCTACAATCGGCAGATTCTTTTTAAAATGGATGAGTGGTTTTTTCCGTCGATTCGTGGGTAAACAACAAAAATCAAATCTAGATGTTATCGGCAATTTCCTGAATCGTAAAAAATTTGGATATACCCTGACATCTTTTCTATTTGCAGCAACACCACTTCCTAGTAACATGTTATTTGTTGCATATGGAATGATGAGAGCAAAAAGTATTGGACTTTATATTGGATTTTGGTTTGGAAGACTCCTATCTTATTATGTGATGATTACAATAAGTGCCGCTGTACTTGTACCATTTTTACAATTATTTGAGGATAGAATAATAGGCATAATTGTAGCAGATGTGGTAGGTATAGGCTCGGTCATATTTTTTACATGCATAGATTGGCAGGCTCTCTTATTACAACGAAAATTAAAGTTTGTCAGACCCAAATTATGGCGAATTTGATGCTATTTTAGCCATAATCAACATATCTGTCATATCTTCTTTCAACTTCAGGGTTTGTCCCAGCACTTATTTTTTTAATTTCTACAACATTTCGTTTTCTTATGTAATTGATAATTTCCTCAAAGTTTTTGTCTTCCGGATATATATTCACCAATGGATCAAGCATTTTGAAATACTCGGTCACTTTTTGCCTAAATTCTTCTCTTGTAGGATTTTTAATTTTATTTAAGCGAAACCAGATAGTAGCCCAACTACAGCCTACTACATGTGGTAATAAATCAAAAGCAACCTGTATCTCAAAACGTTCATCGTCTATCATGAATTTTCATTAATTAATTTTGCACCTAATTTAGCAAAATACGTCACGATGAAATCAGCTCCTGCACGCTTGATGGACGAAAGTATTTCATTTGTCACTTCATTTTCATTGATCCATCCTTGATTTGCCGCAGCTTTAACTAACGCATATTCGCCTGAGACACTATATGCAGAAACTGGAACATTAAATTTTTTCTTAGCTTCCGCAATTAAATCAAGATAAGATAGTGCAGGTTTTATCATAACTATATCTACACCTTCTTCAATATCTGCTTCAACTTCCCTCATCGCTTCACGTGGATTTGTAAATGGAACTTGGTATGTTTTTCTATCACCAAATTGTGGAGCACATTCTGCTGCATCTCTAAACGGTGAATAAAACGATGAACTGTGTTTTGCTGAATGTGACATTATTATTACATCTTTAAAATTTGCATCGTCTAATCCCTTTCTTATAGCAGATACTTGACCATCCATCATTGCAGATGGAGAGACCACATCGACACCCATCTTTGCCTGACTAACAGCAATATCAGTCAAAGTCTTTATACTCAGATCATTGTCTATTTTTTCCCCATTTATTATTCCACAATGTCCTGAACTAGTATACTGACATAGACAGACATCAGCCATGATCGATATTTTATCACCAAAATTGCTTCTTATTTCGGAAATTGTCCTTTGTACAATACCATTTTCAACATATGCAGATGCTCCACTTTCATCTTTTTGTGAAGGAATACCAAACAACATTACCGCTGGTATTTTTAAATCAGAAATGTTTTGCACTTCATTTGAAATCTCTGATAATGGTAATCTCACAATATCTGGCATTGATCCAACTGATTTCTTTTCTTTTAATCCTTCTTCTACAAAGATTGGGCATACTAAATCATTTACAGACAGTCTGACCTCTTGCACCAAACTTCTAATATTTTCATTAACTCGTAGCCGCCTTAATCTTTTTGAGGGAAACGTAGCCATGATAAAAATATGATAACAAGCAATATAATCTTAGGTTAGTATGACTAATCCTTTTTCTTATAATTAAATAACTTACTTGCTGTTTCTAACAAATCTGGATTACCTTGCTCTGATGCTTTTCTCAAGTTATTCATAGGAGCAGAAACAATACTCTCTACAACAGCTTTTGTTAACTCATCAATAATTTTAATTCTTTTTTCATCTGTCTCTCCTAACATCTGTAACGCCTTTTGTAATTCCTTAATTCTCATAGAATCTGCATTAGTAAATACATCTTTGACCAGTGGTTCTGCATCAAGTCGTTTCATTGTAGCCTCAATGATTGGTACTTCTTCACTAATTATATTTTGCACAGTAGATACCTTTTCCTTCCTTTTTGTCATATTTTTATCCACCATTTCAGCAATTTGATCAATATTCATCAATTTAATTCCTGGGATTGTAGCAACTTGTTCATCAACTGTTCTCGGGTTTGATAGATCCAATATCATCATTCCAGATTTTTTATTCTTCATCGATTCTATCATTTTATCAAAGGTAATCAAGAAATAAGGTGCAATAGTTGCAACAAAAATTATCTCATAGTTATCGAATGTTGATAAAACATCCTCAAATTTTATGGGTTTACCACCTAATGTTTGAGAAAAACCAGTAGATCGTTCGACAGTTCTACTAGTTACATGAAACTCATAACCTCTTTTGTTAAGAGATTTGGCAACCATAGTTGCTGCTTCTCCTGTTCCTATTAGCAAGACATTTTTTGATTTTATATCATCTACATTTTCTTCAGCTAATTTTACAGCCATTGAACCTAATGATATACCTCCTTTACTAATTCCTGTTGAGTTTCTAATACGAGTTCCAATCCGAATAGATGTATCAAATAATTTATTCAATCTTTCACCAGAAGCTTTTGTATTTCTTGCAACTGTAATTGATTCTTTAATCTGTCCAAGAATTTGTTCTTCACCAACAACCAATGATTCTAATCCGGACGTAAGTTTTAACAGATGTTCAAACGCATCATGATTATCACATATTTCTAAGGTATCTGCAAACGCATTTTCTTCAAGCCCAGTTAGTGATGCCCAAGTTTTTTTGATTTTATGAACATCGTGATTATTTGACGCAGTAAATAATTCAACCCTATTACATGTCTGAATTATCACACATTCTGAAATGCTAGCATGTTTCTTAAAAGATAAGTATGCATCAGACAGATCTTTGAAGGCAAATTTCTCAAGTACATGTATAGGTGATTTTCTAAATGTTATGCGTGCATTGATTATATTTTGTTTCATGACCATTCCTTAAGCATTTTTTTTACTTGTACCTGTGACATTTTGTATTTTCCTTCTTTTAATAATCCTTTTACACGTTTATCATTCATTACTGCATAGAGGAATTTTTTGCGATCTAATTGGGTAGAAAGCACTTGTTTTGCTTCAAACCTTGCGAATTTTTGCAGTTTGATTTGATAGATATCCTCGTTTGAGATATTTTTTTTAAAAAAAGGTTCTGCCTTTAGTTTAATCTTTCTTGCCATTGCAGGGCTACTTCCACCTGTTGATACTGCAATTTGGATCGTGTCAGCTATATTGATGATTGAGGGATGTGCAAAGTCACTAATTTCAGGATCATCTGATGCATACGCATATGATTTCATTTTTCTTGCTTTTTCAACAATTTTTCTGTTTAGCATTCTGTCAGAGGTAGTAGCCATAACCAGATAGGGTTTGTATTTTGAAAGAAATATCGCATCCTTCAGTTTAGTTTTTTTAAACTTAATTTTTCCCTGTTTGACATATCTTTCAATTTGGGAATTTAATTTATCACTTATCACAAGAATTTTACAATCCTGCGTCAAAAGCGAATTGACTTTTTTTACGCCCTCGTTTCCAGAACCTATCACAATCACAAGGTTCCCCTTTAGATGAAGATCAATAATCAATAATCTGGCACACCGTGAATGATATTTATAGATTCAAAAAAACTAGTTACATTTTTTAATTGATAGTGAAGATCTGGTATATTGTCTAATATGGATAAACTTGACACTGAAATTCTAAATGAGATACAATGGGAATTTCCATTGGTGATTAAACCATTCGATGAAATTGCAAAGAAATTTGGAATCTCATCTGATGAAGTAAAGACGAAACTAATCCAGTTAAAGAGAAAGGGAGTTTTAAGACAACTTAGCGCAATTTTTGATACAAGAAAGTTGGGCTACACCAGCTCACTTGTTGCGATGGAAATTGAACCTGATAAGTTAGAGTCTGTTGCACATCAAATCAATAAGCATCCTGGCGTAAGCCATAACTATGAAAGAGAACACGAGTTTAATCTTTGGTTTACTTTGGCAGTTCCTCCGGGTTCTGACTTGAAAAAGGAGTTAGAGAAATTTTCAAAGTTGGAAGGAATCAAGAAGACAAGAATGCTTCCTACATTACAACTCTTCAAGATTGGAGTAAAACTGGATATGGTTGATGACAAAAAGCATGAGGTGAAGCCATCTGAGGAGAAGAAAAAAGTTACCGATGTAAAGTTTGTCCCAACCGAGGAAGACAAGGAATTCATCAGACAGTTACAAAAAGATATGGAGATAGTCGACAGACCATTCCAAAAAGCCGCTGAAAATCTTGGAATGACCGAGGAACAAGTTTTTGAAAAGCTACATCATTACGAAGAGATTGGAGTTATGAGAAGATATGCAGCAATTTTACGTCACAGGGAAGCTGGTTTTACTGCCAACGGAATGATTGTCTGGAAAGTTCCAGAAAAACGAATCACAGAAGTTGGAAACAAGCTAGGATCTTTCCCACAGGTAAGCCATTGCTATGAGAGACCAGTATATCCAGACTGGCCATACAATGTGTTTTCAATGATTCATTGCAAGTCTGTCGACGAGGCTGGAGAAGTCGCTGGACAAATTCAGAAGCAGATTGATGTTGACGAATACAAGATTCTATTCAGTGCAAAGGAATTCAAGAAGACAAGAGTAGAATATTTTGTAGAAAATGAATTCAGTTTAGAAGAGAAAATTACTGCATAGTATATCTACTGTATTTCTTATTATCGCTAGAAATTTCACTGACTTTTAGAATTAATGTAATTTATCACATCTGGTTGTGTAAATTTTAATTCATATGGTTCCCATGAATCAAAAATCGATTCGATCTCATCTATGTCAGTAGATTTAAGATAATTTCCATCTGCTATTGCTACAAATGATTCTATATCCTCGACACTACCAAATGTTGGTATTATTGATGTGACTGCTGCCTTGGAAAGAATGAATCTCATTGAAAGTTGCATTATATCGTATCCATATCGGTGCCCAATTGGCATGACTTGTTCAACCTTTTCAAACGCTTCTTTGAACCATTGTTTTTTACGCACTGCTCTATGATCATCATCACCAATTTTTTTGTCAACATCAGCCATTGTTTTCATCTCTCCAGTTAATACACCACTTGCATCTGGCACTCTCACAAAGATTCCAACATCATTTTTTAGTGCATTTTCTAACAATTCTCTTCCAGGAATTTGCTCAAATAGATTGTATACTGTTTGTACGGCTGACAAGTTTGGCATCCCCATCGATTCTAATCCTTCCGCAGCCCATCCAATCGCTGGACCAAGTGCAGCTTGGTATGTTTTAATTTTACCCTCCTTAATTTTCTCATCTAAGAAATCAAAGACATTTTTGTCTCTAATATGATATAATTTTGGATTGTGTAACCCATAAATGTCAATATAATCAGTTTGTAGTCTTTCTAAACTATCTTCTAACATTTTCTCAGAAAATTCTCTTTCTGAAAATCGTTGTGGTAATTCTGTATGTCCAATTTGTTTTACTTTTGAGAAATCATATCCATATTTTGTAGAAAATATTACTTCATCCCTCATATCTTTAAAGACTTCACCAATAATTTTTTCTGCTCTTCCTTGTCCGTACATATCAGCAATTTCAAAAAGATTGATACCAAGATCATACGCCTTTTTTAACATACGTTTTGCTCCATCCTCATCAATTTTTTTACCCCACCATCCGGGAAGAGAGAATGCCCACGCTCCAAACCCAATCTCTGACACTTCTATATCACATCTTTTTAATTTTCTATACTTCATTTACAATCTCCATGAATTTTTGTAGTTTTGATTCATTTTCCAAGTCAGTCAATACTGGTTGTCCAGAATCAAAATTTGAATTTATTTCTACCCATGACTTGCAACCTTGAAAATCAGGTTCAAGTGGAATATCCATTTGTGGAATGGTATATGTTCTAAGGAAAACTGCCTTGATGGGTTTTTTTGGCATCCAACCTATTCGTTCTTGAATGTATGTATCACTCCAAATATGAAAATGTGATAATGCATTAATGGTTTCTTTTGATTCTATATCTTTTTCAGCCAATACTTCTGCGAAGGAATTAATTTTATTGAACCCTTCTTTCGGTTTATTTTTTAATGCATTGTCTAGAAAATTTTGAAATTTTGGCTTGATGTGTTTTGTTTCTTGATGCTCCCATGTTGGAAACAGAAAAAATCTATTTGATTCTATTTTAAACCCAGATGCAGTTTCTAAAATACCACCTTTTCTTAATACAATAGTTTGCTTACCATTATCTAATGCATTGATTATAGTAGCCCATTCCTTTAATGCGTTCATTATCCAAGACTAGTAATTAGAGGAATGATATCCTTTTTCACACATGTGATCATTGGTGTATCCACCGCAACATATGCAGAAACATTGGTTTGTCTCAAATCCATGATTAAGTTCTGGAAATCACGCAGATCCTCACACTCAAACGCTAGCATGAAATCCTGATCACCTATTCCGAACGAATATGTTGTGTTAAGTGTAACCTGAGGATATTTTTCACTCACAGTGATATGTTGGTCCATCATTTTCTGTCTCTGTTCCTGTGGTAAGAGATACCATTCTCTTGTCTTGGTAAATGGGTAAACGATTACAAATTTCTTTGGTTCATTCCCTGCTACAAATGATAGAGTTCTTCCGTTCCTAGCATATATGGAAGGTCTAGTACAGGAAAGATAAACTCGTGAAGGTAAAATATATTTTCCAAATACTGTGAGATAGAGTTTAGAAATCACATTTTGGATCTCATCTATTGACTCTGATGCAAACCAAAACAAAAATTCAGCATCATCACGCAAACCTAGAGTTGAGTATGATCTAAATTTTATACCCGAATTTCTAATCACATTTTCAACTTCTTTCGCAGACTCTTCCTTAGCCAAATCAGCCATCCATCTCCATTTTGGATCAAGTTTGAAAAATGAAAAATTAAAAAAATACTGTTCGTTATCGTTTACTTCCAATCTTAGTCAGATTTCTTTTCTAACACCCAGTCATAACCTTTTTCTTCAAGTTCACCCGCGAGAGACGAGTCACCAGTTTTTAGTATTCTTCCTTGGGCAAAAACATGAACAAAATCAAGTTTGTCTAGATAGTTAAGAATTCTTGCATAATGTGTAATCATGATTGTGGTTGTATTTTTGTTAAATGTGTTGCTGATTGCTTTAGCAACTGCTTGAACTGAATCTATATCCAAACCTGAATCAGGTTCATCTAATATAGAAACTCTTGGCTTCAACACAGTCATTTGCAATACTTCGGATCTCTTTTTTTCACCACCAGAGAATCCTTCATTGAGATATCTTGATAGAAATTCATCTTTCATTCCAACCGCTTGGACATTTTCCTTGAGGTATTTTTGAAATTCCCTAACTGTGATGAAGACTTCACGATCATTATCTTGAAGTGCTTTACTTAATGCATTGTATGATGTTCTAAGAAAATGAGAAAACCCAACACCAGAAACTTCAGTTGGGTATTGAAAACCTAAAAACAGTCCTTTTTTTGCTCTTTCATCAGTTTTTAAATCTAAAATACTTTCTCCATCTAACAAGATATTTCCTTTAGTTACTTGATATTTTGGATGACCAAGTAATGTATATGCTAGAGTACTCTTTCCTGAACCGTTAGGGCCCATTATTGCATGTACTTCACCAGGTCCAGTTTTCATATTCACGCCCTTGAGAATTTCCTTACCATCT
>JASMGS010000075.1 GCA_030751155.1 Candidatus Nitrosopelagicus sp. | reverse complement strand
ATGATCTGCGAAAGCATTTGGTGCAATTGCTACCATTGATGCTATTGCAAAAAGTACTACAAGAGAACTTAATGTTATCACTTTCATTTGATCAGGATCCTGTATCCTTGTTAATATTCCTTTTCGCTATTTCAGCCCTAAGCATACTAATTTAACGATTAAGGGGTAATGGTAAAAACTCTCTTCGTAAGACAGCAGATAACCTATCTGATCTCTCTCTGGTGCTTCGTAATTTCAGGTGAAAATAGCTAAGCTTGGTAAAGAAATGTATTACACAAAAAATATTAATGACCAAAATTTCAGTTGAAGAAACATGCAAAATTCACGACTCAGCAACAATGCACAGGTTTCAATTATAATTCCAACCTATAACGAATCTAAGAATATTATACAAATTTTGAAATCAATTGGAGAACATCTTCCAAAAAATCTACTTGCTGAAGCAATAGTTGTTGATGATAATTCACCTGATGGAACAGGAAAAATTGTAGAATCTTATCTAAATGAAATGAAACAAAAGGTTGGATATACTATTGATGTGATTCACCGTAAAGCTAAGAATGGTTTAAGCTCTGCCATACTCAACGGTATCCAACATTCAAGTGGAGAGACCATTATTGTAATGGATAGTGATTTTTCACATCCACCAAAAATAATACCAAGATTAATCGAAGAGATCAAAAAATCTAGATGTGATATCGCAATTGCGTCACGCTATATGACTGGTGGTTCCATCAAAGGATGGACATCTAAACGAAAATTGTTAAGTAAGACAGCAACAAAAATTGCGAAAACAGGTCTTGGAGTAAACCAATCAGATCCAATGTCTGGATTTTTTGCATTCAGACGAAAAATTATTGATGGATTAAAATTTGATGCCATTGGATATAAAATTCTCTTAGAAATTTTAGTGAAGGCGAAGGGTGTGAAAGTAAAAGAAATCCCTTACACGTTTACAAATAGAGTACACGGATCTAGTAAATTGGATTCATCTACAATGATAGATTATGCAAGATCCGTATGGAAACTGTACAGGTATGGCCGCAAAGCAGAAAATAGTGAGACAAGAAACTCTGTTCGCTTTATATCCAAAGCATCTAGATTTTACACTGTAGGTGCATCTGGACTTTTGATCAACTACCTAGCATCACTTATGTTTCTGGATTCAACTATGAATTTTTGGTATATCCATGCGACTACGGTAGGAATAATAATTTCAATGTCTTCGAATTTTATTCTGAATAAAATTTGGACGTTTGGAGATAGGAGCTTTGAGGCTAGAAAAACTGTCATACAGTATGGAAAATTTGTAGGATTTAGTTCGTTAGGTGGACTAGTCCAACTTGGAATGGTTTTTGTGTTAGTTGATAGCTATCAGTTTACTTATCCTATGGCACTTGTATTTGCAGTTGCTATTGCTGCATCTAGTAACTTTATACTAAACAAAAAGTGGACATTTAAAGAAAAAATTTGGAATTAGTATTCAAGAATTTAATAAGCATAATCACTAATAGAATATTATGTTGAAGTTAGCAATCAAAGATATACTGAAACAGAAAAGTTTTGGTGGAATTGCTATAGTTTCTGGCTTTTTACTTGGTTTAATCTACTATTTTCTTACCTTATCAAGCGCGGTAAACCACAACTTAATTGCACTAGTTGTTAGTCCCCAATACCTAGCAGCTTCTATCGGATTAACAATAATTGTAGCAATTTTGGGTGGGATCAATATTGCCTTAGTTGTATACAATATCAAAACACAAAGAATGAATCTGCAAAAGGGTGGATCATCAGCAATATTTGGTGGTGCACTCGCTGCATTTACGCCAGGATGTCCAGCATGTACAACATCACTAACAGCGGTTTTAGGTATTGTTGGTGGATTAGCAATTTTCCCACTTCAAGGCTTAGAGCTCAAATTTGTATCTATAGCCGCATTATCATTTTCAATCTGGTGGGCAATGCGAAATATCAACAAAGCAAATTGCTGTTCGATGAAAAGTAATTAAGAATAGATTTCAGATTAGAATACTTGTAATATACATAATTATCATTCCTACAGCAATACCCGCTAGTACTGAGCTGTTTGAGAGTTTACCTTCTTCATTTTGTATCCATCTCATTATTGAAACAATTACCTGAAATATTGCACCAGTACCTATTGCTAAAAAGATAACTGCTGCTAAAGGTGAATAAGAAAATCCACCAACCCAGGCACCAAAAATTGCAGGAACCCCAGCAATCATTCCCATTGCAGCAAGCTTTCCAATCATGAGCTTTGTACGTGCCATAGGTGCAGCTATTGCAAATCCTTCTGTAGTATTATGTAGCGCAAATCCAACAATAAGAAAAGCTCCAAGTGCAGCTTCACCTAGTACAATTGCGGCACCGATAGCAAGACCTTCTCCAAAGTTATGCAAGCCTATTCCAATTGCAATCATCAACGCAATTGCTACGGGACCAGCAAGTTTCGATGCGCCTGCACGCTTTCTGAGTTTTTCACCCACATAATTCAGAGCAAGAAAAGACACTACAGCTACCGTAGCAACTAATAAGACTCCATTGAAAACATCAGACAAATTATTGGCAGATATTTCAATGGCTTCTTCAGCAGTACTAAGTCCTAAGAAAAGTAAAAGACCAATAGTCAGTGCTAAGAAAAATTTGTATTTGCTACGGCTAAGTTTAGAAATAAATGGAAACCAAAGAAGACCTATCAGCACAGGGATAATTCCAACATATGTTCCTATTACAGCAAAATATGATATCATTTCAACGGTAGGCTTAATCGATTGTACAGCTACATCAACTTGCTTTTCAAATCTGGTTCCATCATCCACAGTAAGTCCTACAGCATATGGTTCTCCCTCATTCCATTCAAATGGTATCCGAACAATTGCTGACTCGAATCGTTCCAGATGTTTATCAGGTTCAATAGCAGCGGGGTATATTCTGTCATTGATATCTGCCATAACAATATTAACAGAAATCTGTCCAGTATTTCGTACAGTTGCAATTATTTCCGAGTCAACGAATTCAACTTTCTCAATAGATATTTCTGGTAATACAACACCATATCCAATCAGTTCAGAGCCTGGACCAAAAACATATCCAATCATTATAGCTAATAAAACAAAAGGAATGATGACGCTTACCGCTGTCTTTACATTCGACGATCTCTTAACTTCCATAAGCATATCCTTCCATGTTTAGTTGAGAACTATCTTTTGCATAGAAAACACCTGACCATCCCTTCTCAGAAAATTCAGTCAAATGTGCATGGAACATGTATCTGCCTGTATCTTGATATTCAAACTCAAGAATTCCCCTTTCACTTTGAGAAAATGTGGTCATGTCAGTAAACTCCGATGGAACCATATCAGTACCAGTTGGATAGTACTTGTACAAGGTTCCGTGTAAATGAAAATTATTGATAGGATCTAACCCTACCATGTTTACAACATAAACTCGGATTAGTTCATTTGTGTTAACCTGAATGGGGTGGTGATGATAATAAAATGGAATAGTGTTTGCAGCATATAGATTATTTTCGCCGTCAAAGTCAGTGTCAAATCCGTTTAGCATCAAAATCATTTCATCAGCTTGTTGCCTTCCCTCTTTTGGATCTACAATGAATACACCGTAAAGTCCATGACCAATATGCTCCTCAACTGGCATTACATGACAATGATATGGGTGGACACCAGCAGGTCCCGCTATGAATTCATAAGTAAACTGACCTCCACCAGAACCAACTATCTCAAAAATACCATCCATCTCAGCTGGATGGTTTCCGTGAAAGTGAATTGTATGCTCCTTGCTCCCATTATTAGTAAAATAAATTTTTACTAGGTCACCCTCGGTGGCACGAATTGTTGGACCAGGAACCTGCCCATTAAATGTCCAGACATTATAAAATATGCCTGGTGCAATTTCCATTATTTTATCATCTTCAGCTATAATGGTATACTCACGAAGTATTGTACCATCTTCTAATTGGGAAACTTTGCCATAATCAAAGTCACGTAAGTATTTTTCTGGATCAAATTCAACTTCTTGAATTGTATAAACAGGATCTAATACATCACCAGTAGTTTGCACCACTGCACCAGTATGAGTTACAAAAACTTCTGGCTGTTCTTGAGCAGTAATATACACATCAGGAAAAACAAGATAGCCCACAAATCCAAAAGAAACGATCGCTACGACGATAGCCATTTTTTGGCTAATTGTGAACACATATGTTCGACTAATTTGCAATATTTAAAATTTAGCCATGGCTAACTTTTTTAGACAGATGCAAAATTATTAACATAAGGCAAATTTTGATATCTATGAATGAGAAGCAGATTCTAATTCAGATCGTTTTTAAAAAGCTAACGAGTCATTTAGCATAATCATCATGAATTCAAGAAAATTAGCCTTAATTTTGATAGGTTTGATGCTGATTCCTATCTCTCAAGCATTTGGACATGGGTTAGGTATCGACACTACAACATCTTTGAACTATGAAGAAAGAAAAATTCTTGTTTCAGTTGAGATGTTACCATTCTATTTTGATGAATCAGAAAATAAAAAGATCCGTATTTACGCTTTTGACAAGAAAACAGAAGAAAATATTTCAAATGTCACATTTCTTATTGATATTTATAAAAATAATAAGTTGATCCTACATGATTCCTTTTTTGCTCCTGACGGTGAACTGATCATTGATGTCAAAGAATATGATTACTTGGAGCCATATTTCAAATCTGGTGGTCTCTATCATTATGAAATAGACATAACTTCCATTGACGAAGTGGATAATGTTACGGATTCTCTTTCCGGTTATATTGCAGATGTGAGTGTAGTTGATACAACATATCATAAATTTAAAAACTCGGAAAATATAGATGTAGAATTTAGACACAAATCATACTATGATGAAATTTCAAATTTTGTCTATGAACCATTAGAAAAAATTATAACTTTTGAAATGCCATTTAACTGGGAAACAAAAAATATATCACATCTTCAAGTTGTTCACGAGGAAATCTTTTTTCCAAAAAATTTTACTGAGATGATATCACCAAGTTATAAAGCACAAATAAATGGAATAGATGTTTTCAAATCTAATCTACAAATTGATGATTATTCTGATGAGGATGGTAGAATCATTCATTTTATTTTATTGCAAGATCATGTAAAATTTTTTAAAAATACAATAAAACAACAGCAAGCTGAACATGGAATTGATACCTTTCCAGATAAAATCTATTTTCAGCTTGTACCAAATGATGAATTAATTTTTCCAGTATCTGTTCTAACTGTAAATGGAAAGTATCAAATTGACCTATCCTGGGTTCCTAAGGAAATCATGTCCAATTCTGAGACAAAATTTGTTTATACAGTTAGAAATGGTGAAAATCTTGAGTTAGAATATAACTCCAATTTTGATTTTGTTGTATCTAAAGATGGTGAACAGATTCACAGAAGTGCTGAGCAAACAAGAATTGGTGGTGGGGCAATAGATTTTGTTTTTCCGTCTGATGGTCAATATACTATAATTTTTGATAAAATTAGAAATAGTGAATCTTTTACTTCATTCACTCTTATTGTTGGCCAACCAACTGAGAATAAAACGTCAATACCTGACTGGATCAAAAATAACGCAGGATGGTGGGCTGAAGGACAGATTGATGATTCAGCGTTTCTTCAAGGAATACAATTTCTGATCAATGAAGGAATAATGATTATACCTTCTACTGAAACAACACAAGCCCCTGAATCACAGGAAGTTCCAATCTGGATCAAAAACAATGCGGGATGGTGGGCTGAAGGACAGATTAATGACAATACTTTCGTTTCAGGAATTCAGTATTTAGTCAAAGTTGGAATTATTATTCTTGGCTGATTCAAGTTCAGAAACCATTTTCATTGAGAATCAAACCGAGTAATGCAGCTCGTGTATATTTTCCATACTCTGCCTGCTCAAAGTATTTTGCTTGCTTGGCATCATCGATGTCTGGAGAAATTTCATCAATACGTGGTAGTGGATGTAATATGATTGCATCATCTTTCATTTTCTTTAGCATATCTGGACCAATCACATAACTACCTTTTACCTTAGTATATTCTTCTTCATCAGGAAATCTTTCTTTTTGGATTCTAGTTACATATAGTACATCCAAATCGTCAATGTAATCATCTAGATTTGTGGATTCCGTGTATGATAATTGTTTTTTGATATCATAAGCAGAGTCAGAGCGAATTCTAAGTGCTTCTGGGGAGATAAGATGCACTTCTACATTATAATTACCTAGTCCATACAAAAGAGAGTAAACTGTTCTTCCATATTTTAGATCTCCAACTATTCCAATCTTCAGACCATCAATATTCTTTTTTTCTCTCTTGATTGTGAATAGATCCTGAATTGCTTGTGTTGGATGCTCTTCAGTTCCGCTTCCACCATTAATTATTGGTTTTTGTGAAATCTCTGCTGCAAACCTACTAGAACCGTCAAGCGTATGTCGTAAAACAAGAACGTCTGTATAGGATGACATGACCTTAACTGTATCAGATAAGCTTTCACCCTTTTGTACTGATGATGAAGATACGTCTGCAATTCCAAGAGAAGTTCCACCAATTAGTGCCATAGCAGATTGGAAGCTTAGGCGAGTTCTTGTGCTTGGCTCAAAGAAAAGGTAACCAAGTGTTTTACCTCTTGCAATTTCGCGTCTTTGATTAGATTCTAAATCTATAATTTTTTCAGTAGCAGAAAAAATACTTTCTAGATTTTCCTTACCAAGATCTCTAATTGAGATAATGTCCTTCTGGAAAAAGTCATTCATCTTTGAACCATTTATAGAGGCATATATACAAACTATACTAATGGATCAGTCGGATCTCACAGTCAGACGTATCAAAGATGGCACTGTAATAGACCATATCAATGTGGGAAGTGGGCTTAAGGTGTTAAAGGCACTTCAGATTGATGGTAGTGATGGAAACGTTATCACAATAGCACTAAATGTTCCTAGTGGAAAACTAAACAAAAAAGACATCATTAAGGTGGAAGGAAAATTCCTTGAAGATGATGACACAAATAAACTTGCTGTGATAGCACCGACATCAACGGTTAACATCGTCAAAGATTACAAGTTGGTAGAGAAACGACGCGTATCGCTTCCAAAGGAGATTGATAGAATTTTTAGATGCTCGAATCCTGAGTGTGTTACAAACAGTAATGAGCATATTGAATCAATCATGGATGTCTTGGACAAAGAAAAACTAGTTTTGAAATGTAGATATTGTAACAGAGTATTAGATGTAAACCAATTAAAATACTCTTAACTTAATTTTCAATAATAAACAAATAATCATAGTCCTGTTTGTCTTTTAATGCAAAAAGATGGAATCCACACGTATAGGGGAGCATCGTGAGAATCCCATTCTTTGCATATTTGACTTACAAGGTTGGATAATGATCAAACTAGTTAATTTTGTGATACTTCTTTGTAAAATTTTAATCAGATTTTGTAAATTTTCTATTTAACCTTTAGCTTTGGTTTAACTGATTTTTCCTTTTCTGGCTGTTCAGACTTGAATTGATTTTCTGTAAATCTTCGTAATGATCCAAATGGCTTGAATGCCCTACCATTACCACGGTAAAACTTGGAGAAGTACTCAACGTAAACCAATCTTGCACCTTGAATTCCAGGTTCAAAGACACCAATGATTATGTTGAATAAATGCCCTATGAACAATATCATTGTACCAAGAATAACTAATGGAATTCCTATGTTAATCGATTTTAAGAAAACGTAGTCGATTGTATGGGCAAGTATAACAGATGCTAGTAAAATTCCAATCAGTCTTGTATAGGAAAGAATGTGACTGATGATTGTTGCCACTTCCATTAATGCCATGACCTTCATAGGTCCTTTACTCTTATCACATGCAACCATTAACGCGATACCTCCGAAGATTAATCCATAATACATGTATGCTATTGGATTAACTTCAACCAGTCTATCCCATGTCGGGTTGATAGCGTCACCACCTATTAGAGCTAATCCGAGAAGAACTATTCCCCAACCAACCATTAACCAGCCAACCTTGACTAATGCCTCTTTCTTTTCACCTTCTCTCATACAATCTATTACACCTAAAATCAAGCCAAATGATACAAATCCAATTCCAATGTATCCTGCATAAAGCAAGAGTGTTCCCGCATTATGAATTGGATCTAGAAATGCTTGTGAAGGTCGATTCAAGATTTCTCCAGGTTCTGGAAGTCCAGTAACCCCTGCACTTGCTAGAACATCAAACAGATAACCGTTCATGTGGAATCCGAAATGTAAATCAAAGATAAATCCTAAAACTATTCCAACGACACAGCCAGGAATCATTGCTTTTGATAGCTTTACCATCTGTCGTTTTTTCAATATTAACATTGCAAAACTACGCAGTTGCCTAGGCATTATGTTTAGATTGCGTTTTCCTTTCTCAACTCGTCTGATAACCCATAGACAAACAAGCAAGATAACTATACAATATCCCGTATCACCGATCATTAATCCATAAAAGATTGGGAAGATGAGAGCAAAAACCATGGTAGGATCAAACTCTTTGCTTTGTGGTAAGGAATAGAATCGAATGAATGCCTCAAATAATCTAAATCGAGGTGGATTACTCATCAATGTTGGTGCTTTCTCTTCTTCCTTAGCTTCTAGTTCATAGATTGTTGTACCGTCTGTAAATTTTTCCAAAGTAGACTCGACTTGACCAAGTTTTGATTTTGGAATCCATCCTTCCATTGCAAAGGCATCTTTTGTGACACCAAGATTAGAAATCACTTCAAGTTTTTTATTCTCTATCTGTAATTGTTCCTCAACTTCAACTAAATCTGCAAAGTGTTTTTCTGAAATCTGGTTTAGCTTATTATTGATCTGTTCAAGTCGTTGATTTTGTGTTTGTAAATTACTTTTTTGATTTGTGATGATTTCATTTGGTTTTCCACTTATGCTGGGTACGGCTTCTATCTTGACATTATGTAGTTGTATAATGTTGGCAAACTTATCAGGTGAAATAGTAGGGAATACTACTAGAATTAGATGTGTTAGTTCCTTTTCTGCTTTAGTGTAAAGCATGATATCTTTTTGGTGTTCATCAATTGCTTTCTTAAATTCCTCAAATTTGTCGGATGGAATTCTACCGAAATAGGAAGTTGCAGAGGAAAGTTGAAGGATCTTCAGGTCTTCTGGAAAGAAGCTAAACTCTTCAACAAGTTTTAGGTTGTTCTCAGTCTCCTGGATTTCAGTTAGAAGCGCTTCTTTTTCCTTCTCAAGGCTTGCAACCTGCTCATCTATATCAATTGAGATTGCGGTGTGTAATAGATCATTGATAGACTCAAAACGCCTACAGGAAGTTAGAGGTATGCTAGGTAACACAGTCATCAATGCTTTAACACGTAATAATTGGTCAGATACCTGTCTTGTTAGCTCATTATCACGCTCGTTCTTTAAAATGGCAGAGACATCTTTTGATAATGGTTCTAATTGTAAAATTTCCATATCATGCAAAATAGAAACTGTAGTTTGTTGATTTTTTCGTAAACCCATAATAGCTATCTTAGCCATTTTAACAGGTTTGAACATTCTACTCTACTCCTTTTAGTAATATATTGATAATATCTTGTGCTTGCTGTGCCGTAATTTGTGATGTTATATCTTTAGATTTTGTTTTTGCTTCTTCAATCGTCTTTTGTGTTTCAGCATTGGCTTTCTTGGTAGCTTTTTCTACATTTGAATCAACTAGTTTTTCACCCTCAGATTTTGCTGCTGCTATTGCTTTTTCTAATTCTGAGTCTAATTGAATGATTTGATCCTCAATCTTACTTTTGTAGCTATCAATTTCTTTTTGAGCATCCTCTTCTACTTGTTTGATCTTCTTCAATGAATTAATGTATTGATCTTGTGACGCTGACATGTTATGCACCCAAAAACTCCTTACTCAAATATAATATAACAGCAACAGCTACGAAGATATTTCCCATCATCATTGCACGTTTAATATAATAAAATTTTTTTTGCTGAGAATTTTTAAAATTAATTTGCAATTATTTCTACCTCCTTATTCTCTTCTCTTTCATTCATCTTTCGTTTTACAGTCTTTAACATAGCAAACGTATCCCGCTCCATCTCTTCAAGCCTGAATGTGATAAATTTAACAGCTGACTCTAATCTTGGAATAAAGACGTTTTC
>JASMGS010000074.1 GCA_030751155.1 Candidatus Nitrosopelagicus sp. | reverse complement strand
CAGATATGTTACCAATAGGGGATGAAAATCCTCATCCACCAGGATTCAAACCAAAACTAACATATGCATTAATTGCGATTAATGTGATTATTTTCCTTTTTGAAGTAGCTGTAACTGGACAATTTTTTGAATTTAGTAATCAGCAAGCAATGAATTTATTCTTGAATTGGGGCGCGGTACCCGGTTGTATTACTGGAGAAATAAGCGGAATTAATACAGGAGTTGACATAATTAATTGTCCCGCAATTCCAGAGCTTACATTATTATCCTCAGTTTTCATGCATGGAGGTTTGTTGCATCTTGGTGGAAACATGTTGTTTCTTTGGATCTTTGGTGATAACATTGAAGCAAAGTTTGGTCGCGTAAAATATCTAGGCATCTATCTATTATGGGGAATAGGTGCAGGGTTAATTCACGTCATGGGCGATACATCAACTGGAATTCCTGCGGTTGGTGCATCAGGCGCAATATCCGGTGTACTGGGAGCTTATCTCGTAATATTTCCACATGCAAGAGTTAAGACATTTTTGATGTTGGGATTTTTCTGGAGAATGATGCACATCAAAGCAATGTACTTTCTTCCATTCTGGCTAATTTTTCAAAATCTATTACCATTTTTCATAGGAGGCTTCGGTGTTGCAGGAGGTGGTGTAGCATATCTAGCGCATATTGGAGGCTTCGTATTGGGACTTGCTGTTGGATATATCTACAAAAAATCTCGCGGTTCAGCGTCTATGTATGGTACACGTTATGGCTATAGGGGAGATTACAGATAGCATCAACATAAATTGTAGATTACAAAGAAATCTTCATGCCACTGATAACTGTATCAATGTATCCAGGCAGAACTCAACAGCAAAAAAATGATTTTGCAAAGTCTATTACAAAATCTGCAGTTGAAGTTCTAAAAACAAAGGAGGAACATGTGATTGTAGTATTCGATGAGAATCCAAAAGAGAATTGGTTTGTAGCAGGAAGCCAACTCTAACTATCTTTTTATTTTGATCAATATTATGAAACATATGTCTAAAGTTGCCATAGTACAATTCAAGGCTTCAACTGATAAAACAAAAAATCTTCCAAAGATTTTAGATTATATTAAACAAGCAGCAAAAAACCATGCAGATCTTTGTGCATTTCCAGAGTACATGATGTTTTATACACCAAGAACACAATCTGCAAAACAAGTTGCACGGCAAGCTGAAACAATTAATGGTAAATTTGTATCAACTATAAGAGAATGCGCAAGGAAGAATTCCATAATTGTAATTGGAACTATGTATGAAAAAAGCAGAAAAAAAGATAGGGTTTTTGATACTTCATTCATAATAAATAAAAATGGAAAAATTTCTGCCAAGTATAGAAAAATACACCTTTTTGATGCACTCGGATTCAAGGAATCGTCAAAACTGTCGGCAGGAAAAACTCTTCCTCCAACAACAAAAACTTCAGTTGGAAAATTGGGAATGATGATATGTTATGATCTAAGATTTCCAGAACTATCTAGAATATTAGCATCATCCGGTAGTGAAATACTAGTTGTGCCTTCTGCTTGGGTCAAGGGTCCAATGAAAGAGGAGCATTGGTTTACATTAAATAAATCTCGTGCTGTTGAAAATGGATGTTATGTTATTGCTCCAAACCATCTTGGAAATATATATTCAGCAAGAAGTTTAGTGGTTGATCCCTATGGTAAAATCATTCTGGATATGAAAAAACGACAAGGATTGGGATACGTAAACATCTCTTCTGCAGTTATACAGAAAATTAGAAAAAAATTACCATTATTGAAAAATCGTAGAACAGATTTATACACTGATTTTGGTTTTTCTTGATTTACATTCTATATTTGAGCACTGTCTTTTCCAGTTCTGGTTTCTAGCATATCTAAAAACCACAATAGGCCATTTGCATAACTGACATTTTGCCTTAATTACTCGTAGTGTAGCTTTTTGCAAAAGTGGAGATGATGCAGTACATCCATTATTATAATTAGAACAACCAATAAACCTCTTCTTAGTTATTGGTGATTTTATAATCATCAATTGACCAATCCCACATTGTGGGCAACCAACAATTCCATTCTTTGGAGAATTTGTGCCTAAAATAACATATTTTTTCTTTTTTGTAGAATAAGAGATGTAACCATTAGAATCTAAATATTGCTTTAATTCATTTTTTAAAATTTTTATTTTTTTCTTTGTAGGCTTGGTTACACTAATAGATTTTTTCGTTTTTGTTAATGGTAAAGATTGAATTCTTTTTTTCATATGTTATTAAATCGATCAACCCTTATGAAATTTTTTGAAGAATTTTTATAGGGAACAGGTCAGAATTTTTTGTGGAAAAAGTATGTGTTTTAGGTGCTGGAAGTACCAAATATGGTAAATTAGAAGATAGTATAACTGATATCACACTTCAAGCATCAGTAAGTGCAATTGAAAGTGCTGGAATAGAATCAAAGGAAATTAAATCTGGTTACATTTCTAATGTTTTTGGTGTTGCTGATAAACAAGTACATCTTGGACCTGTAATAATGAGTAACCTAGGAATATCAGACAAACCGTCACTTTCTATTGAATCAGCTTGCGGTAGTGGTTCTGTATCATTCAGAGAAGCTTACGCAAATGTTGCTGCTGGATTTTATGATGTAGTGTTAGTAACTGGAGTCGAAAAAGTTACACATACAGGAACAGAATGGACAACCACATATTTTTCATATTGCTCAGATTTTTTTTATGAAGGTCAGGCAGGTGTCTCATTCCCTGGATTATTTGCATCTATGGCTCGAGCTTATATTACAGAGTTTAATGCATCTGAGGAAGATTTTGCAGCAGTAGCTGTTAAGAATCATGAAAACGGATTGTTAAATCCTAAAGCACATTTAAGAAAAAAAATTACTATTGATGATGTAATGAATTCTGCTGTAGTTGCAAGCCCACTGAAACTTTATGATTGCTGTCCATTTTCTGATGGTGCAAGTGCAGTTATAATTTGTAGTGAGAAATTTGCAAAGCAACAAGGTGGTGATTATGTTGAAGTTATTGGTTCAGGTAGGGGTGGATCACCTGCAGCACTGCAAGGCAGAGATCATATTACTACTATACCAAGTACAAAGATTGCAGCAGATGCTGCTTACAAAATGGCGAATATCACATCAAAGGATATTGATTTTGCCGAAGTTCATGATTGTTTTACTATAGCGGAAGTTGTTGACACTGAGGATCTTGGTTTCTTTGAAAAAGGTAAAGGAATAGATGCAATTCGTAATGGTGTAACTAAATTAAACGGTCAACTACCAATTAACCCATCAGGCGGTCTTAAATCAAAAGGTCATCCAATAGGTGCAACAGGTGTAGGTCAAGTTGTTGAAGTTTATGATCAATTAACAGGAAACGCAGGTGAACGAACTGTAAATGACGCAAAGATTGGCTTAACTCAGAATTTTGGTGCGACTGGCGCTAGTTGTGCGGTTCATATATTTCAAAGTGTGTAAATTGACAATAAAAGATGAATTTATTGCAAATGCAAAACAAGGTAAGATTCTAGCTCGTAAATGTAAGAATTGTAATGACTTGAATTTGGTAACCGTGTATTTCTGCAAAAAATGTGGAAAAAAGGAATTTGAAAATACCATATTGGACGGTAATGGTGTAATTGTGACTTATACAATTATGACAGTTCCACCCTCAGGCTTTGAAACTTTTTCACCATATGCATGGGTAGTTATGAAAATCGAAGGTCATGATTTGAATATATCCGGTTTTTTGGCTAATATTGGCAAACCAGCAGATCTTCCAATTGGCACAGCAGTCAAAATAATAGATTTTGATAAACGTGGATTAGTACTTGAAAAAAGATAAACAGAATTTAGTCTAGGATAGAATAAAATGTTTAAAAAAACTAATACATGACGAAATTAATTTTTTTGTATGGTTGTTGATATTAAATGTGGAAAATGTGGAGAAAATATTTCTACAATGCAAATGCTAAAACCAATTAAAGATGTTCTAAAGCATTACAATAATAAATGTCCTTCGTGTGGACAGAAACTTTCAACTAGTGAATTTTCATTAGATATAGAAAAAAAATAATCTGTACGCCATATGAGCAATAAGTCTTAATTACTCGAATTTATTTTGTTACATATTGGGGAGTAAAGAGAGTATAGCATTAGAAGATGAACTAGATCTAAACGCTGATTTAGATTTAGATGATGAGTTAGATGGAGCAGGTCTTGATGCTGATGATTTAGACGAACCATCAGAAACCGGAGCACTTCAATCCAGTTCAAAACGTGTACGAATGATATTTTCTGTTATGGCAAGCCCAAACCGAATTGATATATTACGAATCTTAAACTCAAAAGGACCGCTTACTTACTCTGAACTCAAATCATTGGCAGGATTCAAATCAAAAAAAGAAAGTGGTAAATTTGCTTACCATTTAAGGAAATTATTAAGGCAATCACTTGTAGCATTAAATAAATCAGAGAGAAGATATACAATTACAAATCTGGGTAAACTTGTATTAAGTCTAGCAAGACAGATCGAAGAAAGATCAATTATTGAAAGTGGTAAAATGTATGTAAGAACTTCACATGATTCTATTGAAGAATTCAACTCTCATAAAATAATTCAATCATTAGTACGTGAAGGAAATTTACCATTAGAACTTGCACAAAAAATAACTGAAGAAGTAGAGAATCGTATCTACAAATACCAAACTGCATACCTAACTGGTTCACTTATTCGTGAATTGGTTAATTCAGTGCTTTTGGAGCATGGTTACGAAGAATATAGACATAAACTTGCACGAGTTGGACTTCCCGCATTTGAGGTTCAGGAAACAATTTCAAATGCAGAAAATCTAGATAGTGGCATAGAGAGTTTATTATTTAATACAGGTCAAACTGTCTTTGCTGAATATCTTCTTACAAACACACTTCCAAAAGATATAGCTGATGAGCATCTATCAGGTGATCTTCATATTACACGTCCAGGATTATGGTCATTATTACCAGATAGTATTTTCATCAACATAAAAGAATTAATCGAAGATGGTATTGATCTGAAGGGAAAAGCTTTGAGTGTAAGCAAACTTACATCTATCAAAACATTGAGTAATCTATCTTCTGCATTATCCATGATAATATCATTAATTGCTAAAGAGGCTTCTCAGGAGGTAATTATGGATGGTTTAGTTTTATTACTATCAAAATATTCCAAGAACTTATCTGAATTAGAAGAAAAACTTGTTAATTCATTTATTATGTCTTCAACAGCATTCAAATTCAATAAAACTCCGACAATTGTATCATTTACACTACCACTCGGTGTTGAACAAAAAATCGTAAACGTTGTACTTTCTGCCTATAGGACATATGTGGAGCTCACACCTCGTCCAAGGATAGGTCTTGTTATCAATTATGAAAAAGGAAAGATCACTGATGTATCAAACATACTATCTGAAATCATTTCTCTTGGAGGAGAAATAATATTTGCAAAACATAACATATCACAAAACGGTGTTACTAGATTAAAAAGTACAAGTTCTTCAACTCTACATTTAGGCTCACTATCAATTAACTTACCACGACTTGCATTTGAATCAAACAAAGATGAAACTTATTTCAGAGCAAGACTTGCATTATTAATGAAACCTGCATTAGTATCTATGAATTTACGTAAAAAAAATATCTCTGAACTTGTTAGGTTAGGTATGAATCCAATTCTTGCCAATAATACACAGTATATGCAAAGATGTTCAACATCTTTAGTTATCAATTTAGTGGGTTTACGTGAAGCTGTGTTTGGTATACTTGGGTTTAAAGATGATAAACAAGGACATGAAATATTAAACAAAGTGGTAGAAACATCAGTAAATATTGCATTAAAGAAAGCTAAAGACCTTGGTACTGATGTGTTAGTAACTATGACTAAAAGTGATGGTTCTGGTAGGTTTATTTCTCTAGATGAAGAAAAATATGGTAAAAACTCCATACTCAAAATTACTGAGAATGAGACTTATACAGAAGGAGTTGTTATTGATGCGACTACTCTGGCAGATCTTACTATCAAAAGTCCTCAAATTGTTGAATGTAACCGTATGGCAAAAACTCTCAACGGTGGTTTATTCACACAGGTGAAAATTCCAAATGGCTCCAAAATAACTGAAATTAAGAAGAATATTGAGAAGGTATCTAACATGACTAATTCATTTAAATTAATTATGAGAGTACCTATATGTGGAAACTGCGGTCTGAAAGATCAGACATTGGTAGATAAATGCCCAACTTGTAAATCATCATATGTTATCTAGATTTACGATTCATTCTATTCTATCATTTCAATAGATCGCTAGAAATATTATTATGAAATTTTAGATCGTTGTTAGCAAAGTTAAGCTTATACCTCATTTTAGATAATTCTTTTTTGCCACAGAAGTTATATGCTATATCAATTATTGGTCTTATAGGGGAGACTTGTGGAGGAAACAAAATCGCAAATAGAGAATTCTATCGCTCAAGTTCGTAAGAGAGACGGATCAATTTCAAACTTTAACAGAGATAAAATACTAACTGCTATACATAAAGCATTTTCAGCAACTAATAATCCAGATAAAGAAATTGCAACCAAACTTTCTGATGGTGTTTTAGAAAAACTAGTAGAGCATGGATTTTCAGCAACTAACCCTCCTAGTGTAGAATCTATTCAAGACTTGGTTGAATCCACACTAATTGACCAAGGTCATAGTGATATCGCCAAAGGTTATATTCTATATCGTCATGAACGCAGAAAAATTCGAGAAGCAAAGATGAAGCTTTTAAATACTAAAAATCTTGATGCTGTATCAAAATCATTTGATATTAATTGCTTGAGAGTGTTAGCATCTCGTTATCTTTTACGTGATAACAAAAATGAAATTAACGAAAACCCATCAGAATTATTTGAAAGAGTTGCAGTTTTGGTTGCGATTTCTGATATGCTAAGAGACAATGAATTGTTTACTATAGAAGGTAACGTATCACAAAATACAGATGAAGCAATAGAATATCTGAAAAAACTAGATGATTTTAACTATAAATTCAAGATTGGTACGTACTATCTCAATAAATGGCATTTTAGATGTCTGATAAACTGTTATGCTGATCTAGCAAACCAAGGAAAAATGAAGGTTTCATTTAAGGAACTATTAACAATGCTGGCTTCCAAAAAACTAGATAGATATGCTGACAAGATATCAGAATATTATGAATTAATGGTATCCCAGGACTTTTTGCCAAATTCACCAACTATGATGAATGCGGGTGGTAGACTGGGTCAGTTATCTGCCTGTTTCGTTTTGGGCATGCCTGATGATATGGCTGGCATAATGAAATCAACTTCTGATGCTGCCTTGATATTCAAGTCTGGTGGAGGCGTAGGAATCAATTATTCTGATCTTCGTGAAGAGGGAGAGATTGTAGCATCTACATCTGGTGTCGCATCTGGCCCAGTTTCTTTTATGAATATTATCAATAGTGTAACTGAAGTAGTAAAACAGGGAGGAAAGAGAAGAGGTGCAAATATGGGAATCATGGAAGTTTGGCATCCAGATATTGAGAAATTTATTACAAATAAAACAGAACCTGGGGTCTTAGAAAACTTTAATGTTAGTGTTGGTGTTTGGAAGGACTTTTGGGATACACTTGTAAATTCTGATGATGGAAAATATACACTACGTTGTCCAAGAGATAACTCACCAGCAAGAGAGATAAATGCACATCACTTGATTGATTTGATAGCACAGTCAGCATGGAAGAGTGCAGAACCAGGTCTGATTTTCTTTGATAATATAAACAAAAATAATGTGTTTGCAAAAGCACGTGGTCAACTTCTTCGTGCAACTAATCCATGTGGTGAACAAAGTCTCTATCCATACGAGTCTTGTAACTTAGGATCAATAAACTTGGCAAATCTTGTAAAGAGGACTGCTGATGGACAGTATGAATTTGACTGGCAAAGATATGAAGAAACTGTTAGAAAAACTACGAGGTATTTGGATAACATAATAGATGTGAATCTATATCCTATACCAGAAATTGATAAGGCATCAAAAGAATCTCGACGTATAGGATTAGGTGTTATGGGAGTAGCAGATCTATTATACAAATTACGCATTCCATATAATTCAAAAGAAGGATACGACTTTCAATTGAAATTAGCTGAAGCATTAACATATTATTCTATGGAAGAAAGTGTAGCACTTGCAAAAAGTAGGGGTAAGTTTGTATTGTGTTCAAGTACTGAATACCCAGAAGGCAAGATACCTGTTTCAGGATATTATGAAAAGCCAAAAGAAGAACAATCCTATGATTGGGATGCTCTTATAACAAAAATCCAAAAATATGGAATTAGAAATGTTTTAACTACAACTGTAGCTCCTACTGGAACTTTATCTATGTTGGCTGATTGTTCTAACGGCATGGAACCAAACTTTGCATTAGTTTTTGAAAAAAGAGTTACAGTAGGCAGATTCTTTTATACAAATAAAATTTTCAAAGAAGTACTAAAAGAGAATAATCTGTACAGTGATGAACTACTTGCCAAAGTCGCAGATAATTATGGTTCTGTCAAAGGCATTCCTGAAATTCCTGACTGGATTCAAAACATCTTTGTGACAGCAATGGACATACACTGGTCTGATCATGTTATGGCACAGGCTGTATGGCAAGATTGGATATCAAATGCAATTGCTAAGACAATCAATATGCCTAATGATGTATCTGTTGAGGATGTTAAGGCTGCGTATCTGTTCTCACATGAATTGGGATTGAAAGGGATCACAGTATATAGAGATGGTTCAAGGCATAAACAAGTCTTGCATATGACAGGTGAAAATTCAGAAAAAAGATTCGATGTAACTCCAAGCGATTTTGTTAAAAACTATATTTCAACCAACATCAAAAATGCATATGTCAAATCTCAAATTGATAATGCATTATCAGCCGTTAAGTTAGAGGAGATACAAAGACCAACGCAATCCGTTCAGGAAAAAGAAAAAGAAGAAACTTTGTGTCCTGTATGTAAGAACAAGCTTATTTTTGCCGAAGGATGTAATATTTGCATTGACTGTGGTTATAGTGGATGCACATCAGGTTAGCATACAACTTTTGAACTTGTAATTTAATGAAAAAGTTATCATTCATACTAGCTGAGTCATCACTGGAGACTGTACCAAAAAAAATTCAAAATCATCCATCTGTTATATCTCACAGTAAAAAACTTGGTAAAGCACCATCAGAAATATTACTTGATAATTCTTGGCACTACGCTGCAATGAAAGGAATTGAAAACGAAAATAAAAGAGGCAGGCCAGATATTGTTCATTCTAGTTTACTAGAGGCTTGTAGCATACCACTATATTTTGAAAAAAAGATCTCTATTTACATTCACACTATAAATGATGAAATAATAAAAATTAATGATAATGTTCGACTACCAAAATCCTATCATAGATTTGTGGGTTTAATTGAACAATTATTTTCAGAAAAAAGGATAGAATCAGAAGGAAACATCTTACTTGAGATAGTGAACATGAAATTTTCAGAATTGATTAAAAAGATTAACCCAAAAAGTATAGTTGGCTTATCTCGTTTGGGTGAAATGAGTTCATATCAAAATGTTGCGCAGACACTAGATGATGATTCATGTATTATAATAGGAGGATTCCAAAAAGGCCACTTTTCTGATGAGGTAAAAAATACGATTGAACAGGTATTTAGTATAAACCAACAATCATTAGAATCACACATTGTGACTGCTAGAATTCTTTATGAATACGAAAAAACCATTTTTATGTAGCAAAAAAATTTGCAACCTATGCGGTCATAGTATAGCCTGGTTAGTATTCGGGGTTTCCAACCCTGTGACGCGGGTTCGAATCCCGCTGACCGCATTTTTTAATCCGATCCAATTTTTAGTGACATGATTATCTAAAAAATATGAATCCATCAAGAAAAAAAATTGCACTTGAACGTATGCATATACTTGTTAAGATAGCAATTTCAAATGCCAGATCAGATCCTAATTTAGCTGAAAAACAAGCTAACTTGGCTAGAAGAATTAGTACACATTATAGAATTAGAATGCCATATGAATTAAGAATAAATTTTTGTAAAAAATGTAAAAAATTCATAGTTCCTGGAATCAATTCACGAATTAGGATTGGTAGAACACATCTAAAATCAATTCGGATAACTTGTAATTTTTGTGAGCATACCTATCGTAAAGTAATAGCTCAATGATTTATAAGACGATTTACAAGTTTTACATTAAATGGCTAAAGTTTATGATGTACCAGCAGATGTTTTTATCAGCAGACTTGCTGAAATTTTAAAAACTGAAGATATACCAGCTCCAAATTGGACAGTATTTGTTAAAACTGGTGCTCACGCAGATAAACCACCACAAAATCCAGAATGGTGGCATACACGTTGTGCATCAATCTTGAGAAAAATTTACCTACAAGGTCCAATTACTGTGAACGAATTACGTTCAATATATGGAGGTAGTAAACCACATGGATATGGTGCTGCTCGTCACAGATATGCAAGTGGGGCAATTATTCGAAATGCAATTCATGGACTTGAAAAATTAGGATACGTAGAAAAAATTGAAAAAAAGGGTCGTGTTATAACAAAACAATCAATGCAGAAACTAGATAGATTAGCCACTGAAATATTATCAGAATTTATTGTAAAAGAACCACGTTTGAAAATTTATTCTTAGTGATGTTATGAGCTATCCTAATCCGGATAACGAGAACAATATTCCTCAAGAAAAAGATTCCGAACTAAAAGCACAAAAGGAAATGATGTTAAAACAGGCTTTATCATCTGATGCTAGACTCAGATTAAATAATGTTAGAATGGTAAAACCTGACTTGGCTGAAATGGTTGAAAACTATCTTTTGAATCTAATAATGCAGGGAAAAATTTCTGGTCAAATATCTGATGAACAGCTGAAACAAATATTGTTATCAACCCAGAAACCCAAGCGTGATTTCAAGATCAACAGAATTTAACAGCAAGAAAATATAATTAGGGGAAAAATTCAAAATTTTTCATGAAAGGCTTAGTGTATGAAGAATACGCACCTGATGATGATTTTAAAAAAATTCTTAAAGTAAAAGATGTTGATGATCCAAAACCAAAACCGGACGAAGTGGTTTTTAAGGTAAAAGCCGCAGCACTAAACTTTAATGATATTTGGGGAATGCGAGGTCAACCAGTACCTGTTCCATTACCTCATATTTCTGGTTCCGATGCAGCAGGTGAAGTTATTGCTGTTGGTGATGAAGTAACTAAGATCAAAGTAGGTGATAGAGTAATGTCACACTCGAATATGTCATGTCGTGTATGTAGTGCATGTACGGATGGCAGAGAATTTGATTGTGAAAAAAGAACAATCTGGGGTTTTCAGACTGGTCCAAATTGGGGTGCATATTCAGAAATCACTCATCTTCCAGAAGTTAATATTGTTAAACTTCCTGATAATGTAAGTTTTGATGAAGCAGCCGCTGCATCAATGACTCTTTTAACATCATGGCATATGTTAGTTGGAAGAGCCAAGATTAAACCTGGACAAACTGTACTTATCATGGGAGGTGGTTCTGGAGTAGGAAGTTTTGGAATTCAGATTGCAAAATTATACAATTGTAAGGTAATTGCCACAGCAAGTCCTGACAAACTGGATAAATGTAAACAACTAGGAGCTGATTATGCTGTAGATCATAGAAAAGATGATTGGCATAAAGAAGTTAGAGCAATAACAAAAGAGATTGCAAAAGAGACAGGTGTTTCTCCTGGAATTGATATATCTTTTGATCATATAGGTCAAACACATTGGAATAAACAACTTCAGAATCTCAAATATGGTGCTACTTTGGTTTCTTGTGGTGCAACAACTGGATATGATGCAATGACTGACCTTCGTCATGTATTTTTCAAAGGAATTAACATACTTGGTTCAACACAAGGAACACGTGCTGAACTAGAAGAGGGTGTATACTGGATGGGTCAAGGAAAAATAAAGGCTACAATTGATTCTACTTGGTCATTTGAACAGGCTCATGAAGCTCATACAAAAATGCTAACTGGTAAAGGTTTGTTTGGCAAAATCCTAATGAAGCCTGAAGGCGCTTAATCAGTTAATGCCAAACCTATTTCGTAGTCTAGTTTTTGTTCCAGGAAATAATCCAAGATTTTTAGAGAAAGCAAAATCGCTTCCGGCTGATGTTGTTTGTTTTGATCTTGAGGATTCAGTCCCAGACAAAGAGAAGAAAAAAGCTAGAGTACTGATCAAGAATACATTAAAGAAAAGAAATCAATATTCAGCATCCATTTTTGCAAGAACAAATTCACCAGACTCTGGCAAGATTGCAGCAGATCTGAAAGAGATAGTACAAAAGGGGATTGATGGAATTGTGATTCCAAAGGTAAATTCAGCAAAAGAACTCAAAAAAATTGAAAAAACAATCTCATCTCTAGAGAAAAAAAGGAAAATCAAGGGAATTCGTTTGATACCCTCAATAGAATCTGCTCTAGGTGTTGTAAATTG
>JASMGS010000073.1 GCA_030751155.1 Candidatus Nitrosopelagicus sp. | reverse complement strand
AAATCAAAAATCATGACTAGAAAGACCATTCTGCTTTTTGCACTAGTTGCTGCAGTTGCTACTTTCCCATTAGCGGCTTCAGCACAAAGTGATGCTGTTCCGGCTTGGATTAAAAATACGGCAGGCTGGTGGGCGGATGATCAGATTTCTGAGACAGAATTTGTTAACTCTATGGAATATCTGATTGATTCTGGAATTATTGATATATCATCACAAGACTTTGGCATCACTGAACTCACGATTGGTTTCATACCATCTGAAAAAGCAGATGAACTATCACCAAAGGCTGAATCTCTTGCAAGATTTTTGGAATCTGAATTTAATGGAAAAGTGGATGTCAAAATTGTTGTACCATCAAATTATGAAATAATTATTGAGGGACTAAAATTTGGACATATTGATGCTGCATTCATGGATACAGGTCCTGGATGGATTGCACATGACAGAGCAAATTCTGAAGTAGTGATGGCTGAAGTAAAGAAAGGTAAAGTGGGTTACTATGCTACAGTTTGGCAGCGAGTTGATTCAAATTATTCATCAATTGATGAAGCAATTGGAAACAAGGTAGCTTTTACTAGCATTACTGGCTCATCAGGATTCATTAGACCTGTTGGTACGCTAGTTGACCGTGGTTTAATCACAGTAGAGGGAGACGACATTGTTGCATTAAAGAAAGCATTAGATGAGTCATTTGAATATCATGCCTTTGGCGGAGGATACAAAGCAGCACTTGAGTTGCTCTTGAACGGCTCAGTTGAAATGGCATTTGGTTCTGACATTGCTCCAGGAAAATACTTGACTCCAGAACAGCAAGCTCAACTCAAAAAAGTTGATACACTTGGTTTAGTACCATCTCATGTTTTTGTTGCATCAAATAATCTATCAGATAAGACAAAACAACATTTGGTGGATTCTATGGTGAAACTAAATCATCAGGATTATAACCAAATCCTAAAAGACATCTATGGTGCTGATGCATTATTACCAACAACCGCTGAAATGCACATTGGTAACTTTGGGCAATATCTAGACCTATTACCTGGAATTGAAAAAGCAACTTTTGATAAGAAGAATTACGATCTTCCAAAATAACTGACTAATATGGAAAAACAAAAAGGATCCGCATCAATATCAACGCTGTCAATTGTTCAGATGAATGATGTTTCTGCTTCATACGATTCAAAGGATTATGTACTAAAAAATATCCGATTATCAATCCCCAGAGGAGCCAACTATGCGATTGTTGGACAATCCGGCTCTGGAAAATCCACTTTGTTGAAATTAATAAACGGGATGATGCACCCAAGTAATGGGAAAGTTCTGGTTGATTACAAAGTACCTAATACATCTGATAGAAAATTCAAACCATTTATGCATAAGATTGGTTACATTCCACAAAATCTTGGCTTGATAAAAAATTCTACAGTACTTGAGAATATTTTGATTGGAGCCCTACCTCGTGTTAATGGATTCAATTCGTTTTTCAAAAATTTTCCTGATTCAGAGATTAAGAATGCTAAAAAAATTCTAAAACAAGTTGGTCTTCAGGGGAAAGCTGAGAGGAAGGTCTACATGCTTAGTGGTGGAGAAAAGAGAAGAGTTGCAATAGCAAGGGCTCTTGTTCAAAAACCAGAAATTATTCTTGCAGACGAAATTGTTTCCGAGTTGGATCATATGACCGCACGAGAGATCATGGATGTTTTGGCAGAAGCACAATCTACAATGAATCTTACTGCAATAATGGTTCATCATGACCTTCAGCTTGCTTTAGAGTATGCTGATAGAGTGGCAGTGATCAAGGAAGGTGAGAAGATTCTTGAGATTGGTGTTGAGGCGGACAGAATTGTTGACTTTCAGACGGGAAATTATACGCAAAAAGAAATTTTGGAGATGTTTAACACTGAATCAAAAGAATAATCTAATCATTGGCCTAATAATTGCGGGGGTTGTAGTCATGTCTGCTAATGTTGATGCAGACCCTAGAGACTTTGTAGAGGGATTGCCAAATATTGGAATTATGTTACAAGATATTACCGAAGTGGATTCTTCACTTTTTGTAACTGCATTTTGGTCAATGTTAGAAACAATTGAGATGGCATTTATTGGTACTGTTGTGGGTGTTGCAATTGCACTTCCATTGAGCTTACTAGCTGCTAGAAATTTGAACCACAAGTTTGTTTATGTACCAGTCCGTGCATTACTTGCCGCTATACGTACTTTCCCTTCAATACTTTGGGCAATATTGTTTGTGATTATAGTTGGTCTTGGTCCATTTGCAGGAGTACTCGCAATCACTATGTACACGGTAGGATTTATCGCAAAATTACAATATGAAGCGATAGAAGCTATTGATGCTGATCCTATGGACGCAGTAGGAGCTATCGGAGTTTCCAAACTTCAGTTAATTCGATTTGTTGTATTACCAGAATCAGCGTCGCATTTACTTAGCCAGATTTTGTATATTTTTGATTATAACATTAGGCAGACAAGTATTCTTGGTCTTGTTGGTGCGGGCGGAATTGGATTTTACATAATTAACTATATCAAATTCTTCGAGTATGGAAAAGCTGCAGTTTTCATGTTGGTCGTTCTTGTAACTGTCCTGATAATTGATTGGGTTAGTGTACGGATAAGAGACAAGTACATTATAAAATCACAAAGAGGAATGCAGGTTAAATCCTAACAAAATTAAAGAGCAGAATCTACCATTAGGGCAATAAACAGTACTGCCAAGTATGGGCTTGAAAACTTGAATAGAACCCATGAAGATTTTTCACTTGGTTTTGCGACTACCCAGAAACTAAGAATTACCATCAAAACTCCAGATGCAATTGCAGTATACAGGTAGATTTCATGCATTAATGGTTCTCCATTATCATGAGTAAGGAAAAATGGAACTACGCTGAAGAGTACCATCATTAATGTTGTACCAGCAATTATTCTAGCAGAAGTTTTTTCTGATTGAACAGCAGTAAGCATAGGAACGTTTACTTTTTTGTAATCATCCTTAAAGTGTAAAGTCAGTGCCCAAATGTGCATTGGAATCCAAACAAACACCAATCCTGCAATTATAAGACCAAAGTCCCAAAGACCAGTTGTGGTTACAGCAACATAACCAATCAATGCAGGTGCACCACCAGAAAATCCTCCTAAAATAATATTTGATCTGCTTTTACGCTTTAGAAGATAACTGTACACCAAAATATTATCTGCTAATCCAAACGCCATAAAAGAACCAGCCAAGATGCCATTCCAAAAAGATGTAGTAAAACAAATACCAAAAGCACATATCAATGAAATTGCAGCAAGTATCAATCCAAAATTTCTTGCCTTCTCAGGAGGGTTAATTCGCCCACTTGGAATTGGCCTATCCTTGGTCCGTTCCATAATAGCATCGATATCTCTATCACGATAGTTTGTTAGGGTATTAGCTGCAGCCGAACCAGCTGCTACACCTCCAAGCATTAATGCCCATGTTGCAAGAGAAATTGGAATATTGTAAATATTAGAAGCGGTAATTGCAGCTCCAAAAGCAGTGAAAACTAGAAGATACCAAATCTTTGGTTTAGTTAATTCATAGTATACAGAAAGGCTGGATTTTGGGTTAAAAGTTTGCATCTATCATTCACCTTCTCACATCCGTTTTATCAATCTACCATATAGGGTGTTTGTTTTTTTCGTCTCTTCATCTCAACAAAACTTTCGGAACCTATAATTCCTTGAATTTTTCCGATCCCTTCTGAAATAAGACGGTGCATCTCAGCAAGATTTTTTGCATGCATTGTAACTAAGATATCAAACCTACCAGTTACTTCTGAAATTTCTCTTACACCATTAATTTCAAATAATCCATTAATCACACTATCCCGTTGTTTTGAATCAATATTTATTCCGGTAAATGATTTGACAGTATATCCCAATTCTTTATCATTAATCTCAATAGTGTATCTCTCAATCATCTTTCTTTTGAGTAGTCGTTTTATTCTACTGTAAACCACTGATGTATTCACGTCAATTTTTTTAGAAAGTTTTGGAATAGAAATAGCTGCATCATCACTAAGCTCGGATAAAATCTTCAAATCCAAATTATCCACTTTAGCCATCTAAAACACTCAGAAAAGCTGTATTTGGTGGTCTAATAAAGCTATTATTGAAATTTTTACAGAATTAAGGACTAAAACTTATCTTTTTTGTATAGCATCTCAGCTAGGAGAACAGCGCCTTTTGCAGATCCCATCTTCTTGTTATGCGAGAACAGCATGTACTTTATTCCATTATCAAACAACTCTTCCTTTTC
>JASMGS010000072.1 GCA_030751155.1 Candidatus Nitrosopelagicus sp. | reverse complement strand
CTGTTGATACAGAAGTACCTGTTGATACAGAAGTACCTGTTGATACAGAAGTACCTGTTGATACAGAAGTACCTGTTGATACAGATAAAACAGAACCTACTGAATCACCAACAAAAGATACTGATACTAACGAGTAGTTTTCAATTAAATTATTGATTACTATAAAATTCATGGGTGGTGCGAAGAAATCATTTTCCACTGATAAAATATTACTAGAAAAAACTAACCTTACAATAACAGAGTTATTTGAACATCTTATTCAGATTAAATCTAGTGATACATTGGAATTTGATACAAATAATTTACTTGTGGCAATCAACGGAGTTGATTCATCTGTGTTAGATGGTTATAATACGAGTTTAAAGGATAATGATGTTGTAAGCATCATACCAATTATCCATGGAGGGAAACCTGATAGAATACAATTTGTATTATTAGGTTCAAATGTGGAGATATTTTATATAAAATATAATAAAAAATTTGACTCTCAGTTTTTAGATCAAATAAGATCTCAACATCCATCTTTAATGATTCAGATCATTGACTCTAATTTTTTACTTGGAATAGATCACGTAAAAAAAATATTAGCAATTTCACTTAATGCACAGAAAAATCAGATTTTATTATCTAAGAAAATTGAAACAGATATTTTATTGCGGTTTGCTGGGACTACTCAAATATCATATGGAATCAAGACTGTAGGAAGAAAAACTAAAAAAGATTTTGTTATTATTGCACTTGGTAAAAAAACCAGTCTAAATAAACTTCATACTGAACTTAAACCTGATATTAACCCAAAACCACTTTCAAGGAGCAACGTATCATGTATTCAAAAACAATTTGGGATATCAAAAAAACAAATATCTGTGATTTCTTCAAAAAACCCATTAGAGGATATTCTTGTAGAAAGAGCAGCTATACTATTCTAAATTACGTTTTGCCTTTTCAAGACTAAATATTGTATTTTGTTTAAGAATTGACACACCTGTTTTATTGCCAAATATCTCAATTTGTATTACCCAGTCAGGATTTTCCAATGAAACTTTATTTGGAATAATTTTTGCTATCTCAGAAATTACTTCCATTGATGAAATATCTGAATTTCTATTTTCAACAGTTATTCTGTAGGAATCCTCTTTCTGAATAATATCTTTCAAATCTTCTACACTTTGTTTTATTTCGATAAGGTCAGTTACGGTAACGTGTTGAATTGGTATTATTCTTAGGCAGTATCTTATGGACCATGGCTCTTCATTTATTTTCTTTTTGACATAATCAACAAATTTTATCGGATCCATTTTTGTTTGAACCGTTAAAATACCTCTCATTCCTGTTTTGAGTACCTCTGAACCTTCACAAGTATTGGCTTCTAAAATTTTCTTTATTTCAATTTCTGCTTCTGATTCAAGATTTCTTCCACATGTAACAACTAAATTCAATTTAATTCATAGATCTCCTTTTCTGAGACACTACCTTCTCTAACAATTTTTGCTTTGTCCCCATCAATTTCAACAATTGTAGATTCCCCTTTACTAATAATAATTCCACCATCTATCAATAGATCATAATTTGGGATTTTTGTTTCACATTCATTGGGATCAATTAATGATGTTTCATCGGAAATATTCGCACTTGTACCCACCAACACTTTACATTCTTTGAGAAGTGATAAGGCACATGTATTATCAGGAACTCTAACAGCAATTTTCCCCCCCAAACCCAAGGATTTTTGTATATCAGTATCTTTTACATTCAAAATCATAGTAATTGGTCCAGGCCAAAATTTTTCTGCGATTTTAGTAGCAAGAGAATTAAATTCAGCAATTTTTTCCAGCTCTTTTTTTGAATAACCTAACACAGGAAATGGTTTTGTTTTCTCTCTTTTTTTGATTTTATACAATAATGATACCGAGTTTTTATTATATGGATCACATCCAATACCATAAACTGTATCCGTAGGAAAAATCACAATCCCACCTTGTTTGACTGTTTGATATGCAGATTGCATATCTATATTATCGCATGAAATTCTCAAGATGCTACAAAACAGATAATACGATTCTAACTAAATAGTTAATCCAAAATCCTCTGAGAATTCTCGAAATGTTTTATACGCTAGAAGAAATTCCTTTCCTGATGAACTAATTTTATATTTACAGGATCTTTTGGAATCAACTTGCTCTAAAAGTCCTTGTGATACTAAATTACCCAGAATTGTTGAAATTCTACCATGTGAAATATTTGCCATTCTGATTAGGTGTGTAATGTTAGTACCATCTTGACTATCAGTATCCATCGTTGTACTAAGTATTTCACCAACAATTTTCATCTGTGTTCTATGTGATGGCATAATTATTTACACGTATTTTCAGTATTGATACTGAATCATTTTTTTCAATATACTATAAAGACAAAAGAAATTGACAACAACAAATTCTCATGATTATGTACTATCATCCTTTAGTTCTGGGTCAAATTTCACCTTCTGCAATGGAATTCGTGATATTGGAATACCAAGTGAGGTTAATCCTCCAATTTTTATCACAATTGAGATTGCATATAAAATTGATTCTGGAAATACAAATGAATACCAGCTAACAAATTCACCCAATCCTAACAAACCTAAACCTACTGCGACAAAAAGCGTTGATTTTTTTCTTCCCTGTAAATATGATAACATAGTTTCAATTGAACCATATACCAGTAAAATGAATGATACCGCTCGTATTACATGTTCAACAGAAGCGAACGATACCAAAAATAATGGTAATACTCCTACCGAACGAAGATACTTTGATTTAGGGAAGAAAGTTTTGATCGTGTGAGAAAATGCAATAAACCAATACCCAATAGTTTGTATAGCAATTCCAATTGTTGTAATGCCTCTATTAATATCACCAGTATGCGTTATTGCATCATCAATGATATATCCAAGCGCCAAAACTCCAAAACCAATTCCAATTGCAAAAAAAGCTATAGTCAGTCGAAATAGTGTTGGACTTCCAGTATTTTTGAATCCAATATATGAAATAACGCCAATTATTACACCCACAGAAAAACCTATCAAATTCAGAACAATTTCAAATAAAAATTCCAATGTTGCTAACTTGTTAGCTGTTTTAAATAAGGTTTGAGAACAAGTTTTCTGACTTTATGATCAACATCAATCCCATTCCTCTAAACTACCTGCTGTTTGACCTTCTGTATTACCTGTATAATCACCAAGTATATCGGAATATGTAGATTCTGAGTGTGCAACATGCTTGATATATTCACCATAGCTAATTTCATAATCACATTTTTTACAAATAACTAGAGAAAAATCTGGTGTTAATTCTGCGGTTCCTTTGCATTTTGGGCATATAATTTTCATACACTAGATTTGAATTCTTATCTATTATTGGTATTGATTTGAAAAAAATAAAAGTAACTAGTTAATGGGAAAAGTATGTCTCGTGTATGTACTAAGTGTAAAAGTGAAATTCCAGATAATATAGAATTAGAACCACTTCAATCTACATACCCTTGCTGTCCCAAATGCTGGGATGAATGGAAGGAATATCGTGTCATGGTGATGAATGAAATGAGATTAGATATGTCACTAAAAGATCATAGAAAACTGTTAAAAAAGAACGAAAAGGTGTTTTTAGGTGTCATGACACCTGAAGGAGATGTCATTGATTATAGTGATGAAAAAAATAGAAAGCCAGAAGAGCCACCAGCCTAAACCCCTAACTCATTTTTTAACACATTTGGAATTAGAAGTATAATCTTTCGTTTTGCATCACTCTCCAATTTTCCAATAATCAGTTTTAAGGAATTGTTTATAATCATTTTTTTTGAATCTTCTAATGTGAAGTAAATTTCAAGCATACCATCTAGATTAAAGGCAATTATTTTTTGAGGAAAATTAGTGATCTCATTAACATAACCAGAAATAAGAATTTGTCTATGTTCTTCCGTTTCGTCTGCTAAAACTTCAAGCCATGTTTTGAAAAGTTTTGAAAAATTGGGAAAAGGAATTGTAGGACCAGCCTCAAGTGCATTTTGTATCAGAACATTTTTTTCTTGATCTGACATCGAATAAAATTCTGACATTCTTTTTTTTAATATTGGTTTTCTGAGAAAGTCAGGCAAATTTGCTAGAATCACAATAATATTACCTGCATAATTTGGTTCTGTCAACACAATCCCTTCAATTTGTATGTAATAACCGTACTTGTAAGTTGAATTAAATATGTGAATTCTTTAGTATCTCTGTATGCCTTCAACTGTTGTAGTAGGTGGTTTTTTTGGAGATGAAGGAAAGGGTAAAGTTATTTCTTATTTAGCAAAAAAGGATAACCCGTCAATTGTTGTTCGTGGGGGAGCAGGACCAAATGCAGGACATACCATCAAAGATGGTGATACGACCTATAAGGTACGTATGTTGCCTAGTGGATTTTTAAATAAAAATGCTAGAGTGATGATTGGACCTGGTGTGGTTGTTAATCCTGATGTCTTTTTTAAAGAAATACAAGAGTATGGTGTTTCAGACAGAGCATTTTTGGATAAACATTGTGGGATAATTGAACAAAACCATCTTGACCAGGATTCTAAGGGTAGATTAAAAGAAAAAATTGGAAGTACTGGCTCAGGAACTGGTCCCGCAAATGCCGAGCGCGCAATGAGAACTTTAAAAATGGCAAAAGATATTGAATCACTTTCTTCTCACGTTATTGATGTACCAGCAGAGGTTAATTCTGCGTTAAAGGATCAAAAAAATGTTCTAGTGGAAGGTACTCAGGGTACACATCTATCATTATGGCATGGAACTTATCCATTTGTAACATCCAAGGACGTTACTGCATCTGGCATCTGTGCAGATATTGGTATAGGACCAAAACGTGTGGATGAAGTCTTAGTTGTGTTCAAGGCATACTTGACTCGTGTTGGAACTGGTCCTATGGCTGGTGAACTTGATGCTAAAGAAACCGAGCAAAAAGGATGGGCTGAGTTTGGTACAGTTACAGGTAGGCCTAGGCGTGCGGCAGAATTTGACTTTCCTTTAGCACAAAGGGCAGTAATGCTGAATAGTGCAACTCAAATTGCTATTACAAAGTTAGATGTAAGATTTCCTGAATGTGCAGGCATAAAATCTTTCAACGACTTGAATGATGATGCTAAATCTTTCATAAAAAATATTGAAGATAAACTTGAGGTCCCAGTCACGCTTATTGGAACTGGTCCACTCCTAGATGATGTAATAGATATTCGAGAGTAATATTTTTTGGTTAACCTTTAATGTAGTATTTTCTTGATATCTAATATGGATAAATTTCCAAATTATATCAGAGTGACATCACCTTTAGAATTTACTAGATTAGTATGTGCATTAGAAAGATCACCACGTGTATCTTTCCTTCATGAACATGAAGGAAAGAAAGTTCTTTCAGTACAAATGGATATGCTAAAAGAAAGTCCAGTTATTTATTATACTCCAGTAGAAAGCTTTGATCATTACATTTCTTACGGTTTTAGATCTGGTAAAGAAGAGTCTGTTATGGTAAACTCCACATTAGATAATTCTAAACTGTACTCACCAATTGTAAAAATAAAATCATTACCACGATCTCTGAGACCATCAACAAATAGCAGTAGTATTAAATACCAACCACTTGAATTTGAGGATCTAGGAAGTCTTGCAAAACTCAGTTTTGGGTTTGAAGAAGCACCATTTCCATTATTTTCATTCCCATTTAATGGAAAATGGTTACTTGGAGTTTTTCTGAATTTTAATGAGGATGGTGACTCGTTTTTCTGTTATGTTACATTAAAAGAAGAGCCAACAAAACCATTTTTGAAGCATACAACAACTAGTGGTGGACAGCCAGTTTTTGTCGATAATACCAGTGAACACGGTTATTCATACATCAAAATAGTTAAACTACAGGAAACACATCCATTGGTCAACTATGACCAAATTCAAAGTTAGAATTCATAAATCATCAGTAGTTAGTCGGATCATTCTTGCTAATGATTATGATCTGGGAACTGAAAAACTTGTTTCAAAAACCCTAGGAAATATCAAAACATTATCAGAATACATATGTGCAATAAAACTAAACTTTCATACACTCTTACCGTTGGGAAAAAAAGAAATTACAAGAATCAATAAAACTGCACATGATTATGGATTACAAACAATTGCTGATATAAAACTAAATGATATAGGAAATACAAATTTGGTAACTACAAAGACATTATGGAGTTTAGGATTTGATGCGGTCATAGCTAATCCAATTATGGGTCTTGATGCATTATCAAAAATTGTTAAGGCTGCACACAATAATAACAATGGAGTAATTGCATTATGCCACATGAGTTCACCTGAAGCCAAATTATCTTATGATATGAATGTAAAATTATCTAACTCTAAACTCACATCATTATACAACGTATTCCTAAAATGGGCAATATCTAGTAAAACTGATGGGATAATTGTAGGTGCAACTTTTCCCAAAATCATCAAAGAATGTAAGAAAGCAATAGGTAGGAAAATGGATATTTATTCACCGGGTGTAGGTGTTCAAGGTGGTAATCCTAAACAAACCATTGAAAGTGGAAGTGACTTTCTTATTGTGGGAAGAACTATTCTCAATTCAAAAAACCCTGTACAAACAGCTAAGAAATTACAATTAGCAAGTATTTAGCAAAAATTATTTGCTTTCGCTAGTATTTTTTTAGCATTTTGAAATGTAATTTTTTCCATGGCATCTTCATATTCCAGCCAAACAAAATCCTTATGCTCATGAGATAAGGAAATTTTAGATGTGTTTGTTTTCGCAAGAAAAAAAATAACTTTCTTTTGAATTAGATCACCATTAAATCTAAATTCGTATTCTACAGATTCTTCAAAATCATCTATAAACTCAATATCAGTTATTCCAGTTTCTTCTCCAGCCTCTCTTCTTGCAGTATCATGAGGTGTTTCATCATGTTCCATTTTCCCTTTAACAAAATCCCAATGTCCTTGAGGATAATTTAGTAATAGAAAACGATTTGCCCCATGAGAATTTTGAAATAAAACAATTCCAGCAGATTTCTGCTTTACCATATTCTGTTATCTTTTATTCCATTTATTTAGGTTATTTTCCTATACGTCTTTTTCTTTTCTGGAATATACGTATAGCACGCATGAGATCAATTTTTCTAAATTCTGGCCAAAATATATCTAAAAAAACCAATTCGCTGTATGCACTTTGCCACATTAAAAATCCACTCATTCTTTTTTCTCCAGATGTTCTTAAAATCATATCAGCTGATGGGTGGGGTAAGTGCGAAGTATAAAGATTTGATTCAATAACATCTTTGCTTATATCTTTTGTATCTAATTCACCTGATTTTATCTTAGAACCAATTTTTTTAATTGCATCAACCATTTCATTTTGACCACCATACGCAATTGCAATATTGAGAAAGTGCTTATCATAATCTTTTGTTGCATTATCTAATCTTGATAACACATCTTTTATCGAATCCGGCAATAATTCAATTCGTCCTATCGCCTTGACTCTCATTTGGTTTTTATGAATTCTGGGATCATCGTAGAGTTTTTCTAACCGTGTTTTAATCAAGTCATATAGAAATTCAAGTTCTTCGTTTTTTCTATCCAAATTTTCAGCTGATAACACATACAGAGTTGTTATTTTTATGTCAAATTCCTCACACCAATCAAGAAGATTTTCAACAGCATTCGCACCTCTAAAATGACCATGTTTTGATATGACCAAATTTCGTTTCGCCCATCTACGATTACCATCAAGAATTATGGCAATATGATTAGGCATATCCCCCATACTGATTTCTTTCTCCAATCTTTTAGAGTAAAATCTGTATAGACCAGAAAAATTCAATACTGCGTTTATAATACCATTAAATTCAATCACCCATTTCTATTTTTAATGGGTAGCCACAGATATGTTTTATTACAAAAATGTTCTAAAGTAACATATTTACTCTGACTCGGACTGTTTTTCATATTTCTTTTTCCTATATCTGCGAATTAATAGAGTTGCAGATGCAGCTGTTACTCCAAAACCAATTACCAAAGGCAAGATTAAAGAAAATGAACTTGCATCGTTGACAAGTATGTTCGTAAATTGGTGTACAGTTGGATACAAAGAAATTAAGACAATTATTCTAAGTGTATCAGTAACATGATTTATTTTTCTATTTAGCCAATTACTGAATAAGATTCCAGCAAACATTGTCCCAAGACCAATCCACAAAAATGGAATCATACCTGAAACAAATTGACCGACTACTACATCGTTTGTAAGTAGCTGAGCAATCTCTACATTGCCAGATGTATATACTGTACTTACAGTAGTTATACCAGCTGGAATTGAAGCTGCTATGAGAATTAATCCAGTGATTAATGTGAACATTCGAGTAAACCCTTCGGGTGTTGGCTTAGCCCAATGAGCCCATACCTTATCAATATCAAATGCTCTAATCAAGAATGCAGCGCCAAGTATACTGACAAGCACAGCAAAAATTTCAGCTGTATATCCTGTAACTACACCAATTCCACCGATTAATAATAAAATTCCCGGAACACCCAAAAAGAATTTTGAATATTTTGGATCATATACAACCATTTTTAGAAATTTACCAAAAACTGCATAGGAATGTTCAATTGTTCTACTAACTTTCATAACAACTCTTTGCACAGATACAACTGGAATTATATTTTGAATGATTGGAATGACCATTTCATCGTCTTCTCCATCAGATACAATCACAGCTCCGTCAGCAGAAAATTTCTTTAATACTAATTTTATTTCTGCAGCAATTTTTTCATCACCTTGCACACCTCTGCTTTCTACCCCAGCCACCGTGACTACTTGAGCTTTGTATCCTTTGCTGATTAAATCTTCATATGTTTTTATCGCAGAAAATATTGCGTTTGAATCAGCATCCTCAGGATCTTCTAATGCTAATCTTTGTGCAGCCTCAATACATGCATCTCTACCAATCACAGGAGTTGTAATTCCAGCTTTTTTCCCTACATCATCGTCTCTATCAACACAAACAACTAGTAAATCAGTGGCAACTGCTGCCTCGATATCTTTCTTTAGTTTACCGTTGAGTGACATACATTATACATAGCAAAATTAGTTTTTAATGATTCCCATCTTTTATGATTAGGAGATTTAGGATATGTGACTAGTTTATGGTCTGAAATTATTTGATTTTTCAATAAGATCTAGTGATTCTGCCCTTAATTCATAAACTTTAGGAATCAATTCATTTAATCGTCTATCCATCGAGTCTATACACTCTTCGTCACAATCAATACTATTAATTTCATTCATCAAATTTGCAACAATAACAGTTTCTCTAATTTGCTCATTCAATTTTTTTAATGCACCAACATAAGTTTTGTAACTTGCGGTCCATTCTTGCGGTTCACCACTTAAAGTTAGTTCGATTATCAATGAATTTACTTGTTGTTGTGTAATGTTTGCAGTGACAAAATATTCTTCTGGAGATAACTCATGATTCATCAAGTCTCCAAATGATTCTTCAACACCAGTCGACAGCATTGAGGTTTTTTCATCTACGTCATCTAGATATTTTTCGAAATCAGATACAACAAACTTCATTTCTGTATCCATATTTTCTGGAATCAAATAAACTGAAAAACTCGCAGCTACAACACCAACAAGAATAGCTATAGTTATTCCAAGACCCTTTTTTGACGCCATTTGATGTTATTCAGAGATCTTTATCCATAAATTAATTTTTCAATGAAATTAGTTAAATAATATCAGATATTTTGGTGAAAATCCCTATAATCATCTATCCTCTAGTTAAAATTTTTTTACATCACAGTTCTAAATATGACATTGATTGCGGTATGTTATAATGACAACAGCATATTGTGTAAAATGCAGAGAAAAAAGAGAAATAAAAAATCCACAGATAACTGAATTAAAAAATGGCCGACCAGCAGTAAAAGGCACATGTCCAGAATGTGGAACTAATGTTTTCCGTATAGGTAAACCTTAGAACACTTTTTTTTACATCCAAACCCATATAGGTGATCCTCTAAATTTACCCGTATGGTAAAAGATGATTATGAAAAATTACTTAAAAGAATTGAGAAAAATATTTCACAGAAATCTGACTCCGTTAGTAGATTTGAATTACCTTTGGTGGATGTAACATGGGAAGGTAAAAAAACAATTCTTAGAAATTTCATTGAATTTCCTAAAGCACTTAGAAGAGATGCAACTATAATAATGCAATATCTTTCAAAAGAATTTGCAGTTCCTGCAGAACGTGTAGGTGATAAAGTGATATTTGTTGGTAAACGTGACCCGGATGATTTTAAAAGATTATTTGAAATATATCTAAAAGATTACATTGAATGCCCAACCTGTACTAGTCCGGATACAAAAGTTAAGAAAGAACATAGAATCTCATTTTTAATTTGTGAAGCATGTGGAGCAA
>JASMGS010000071.1 GCA_030751155.1 Candidatus Nitrosopelagicus sp. | reverse complement strand
GCCGAAGATGCACACTCTTATGATATAACTAGTGCCTTATTACCAAATCAAAAAATTAACGCTCAAATAATTTCAAGAGATGATGGAATAATTGCTGGTATTAAATTTGCCAAAGATATTTTCAAATTAAAAGGAATACATGTTAAATCGTTTAAGCCAGATGGTTCTAAAATAAAAGCAAATCAAAAAATTCTACAAATTACAGGGAATTCAAGATCTATTTTATCGTGTGAAAGAACAGTACTAAATCTACTGTCAAGAATGAGTGGAGTCGCTACACAAACAAATTTCTTGGTCACACAAATCAAAAAACACAGTAAAAAAACGAAGCTTTACTCCACTAGAAAAACTGCACCCGGTCTTAGATATTTTGACAAAGTGGCGGTGAGAATTGGAGGTGGGTACAAACATAGACTATCACTAAATGACATGATAATGATTAAAGACAATCATCTTTTGTTATCTAACTCGATGGAAGAGATTATCAAAAAAGCACGAAAAAAACGTAAACGTGTGGAGGTCGAAGTTGAAAATCAAAATGATTCTATACTTGCTGCCAAATGTGGTGCCACAGTAATTATGTTGGATAACTTTTCACCTGCGCAGATTAAAAAAACTATAACTTCACTTGAAATGAAAAAACTGCGTGAAAAAGTACAGTTAGAAGCGTCTGGTGGAATAAATGCCAAAAACATAACTGCCTATGCAAAAACTGGTGTTGATATGATTTCAGTTGGAAGTGTTACAAATTCTGTTATTGGATTAGACCTAAGCCTAGATGTTATAAAATAATATTGTATTACTTGCTAGCTAATTGAAAGCATCCTTTCAATTGCCAAACGAGCTTTATCAGCTATCTTTTTTCCTACCTTCACCTCATATTTGTCATCATATAATGAGCGATAGACTTTGTCTAATGTAATGACTTTCATATGCTCACATTCCGCATTTTCTGAAGCAGGTACGAATGTCTTTTGAGGATTCTGTTTTCTCATTCTATATAATATTCCAGTTTCTGTTGCAACAACAAATTGCTGTGAATCTGATTTTGAAACATGGTTAAGCATTCCTTCAGTTGAGAGGATTTGAACTTGATGGTTTTTGTAATGGCCAGATGCCATATCATACATCATTGGTGTGGTACAACTACATTCTGGATGGATTACGAATTCAGCATTTTTCATTTCAGTTAATTTTCTTTCAATGTCATCAGGAGTGATTCCAGCATGAACATGGCATTCCCCTGCCCATATCTGCATATTTTTTCTGCCAGTCATCTTTGATACATAAGAGCCCAAAAACATGTCAGGCAAAAATAGTATTTCCTTTTCCTTAGGAATTGCGTTGACAACATTTACTGCGTTTGAAGATGTGCAACAATAATCTAATTCTGATTTTATTTCAGCAGTCGTGTTCACATAACCTACAGTAATTGCATCAGGATGTTCATTTTTCCATTTTTTTAGCTGGTCTATTGTGATAGAATCTGATAGTGAACAACCAGCCTTTAGATCAGGAATAAGCACCCTTTTGTTAGGACTAATAATCGCCGCAGTTTCAGCCATAAAATGTACACCGCAGAAAAGAATTGTTTCCTCCTTGACCTTAGCAGCCTGCCTTGACAGACCGAGCGAATCTCCTACAAAATCAGCCACATCTTGAACTTCAGGGATCTGATAGTTATGTGCAAGTATTACTACATCCTTTTCTTTCTTTAATTTGAGAATCTCATCCTTTAACATAATCAAAAAATTGAACCAATGTTACAATTTAAAGGATAATGTTATGACATAAATTTGTCTTCAAAATCAGTCATATGGGCAAATTTTGCCACTACGTTCCTATCTCAAGCCCTTTACTACAAATTTGTCTTAAAAGTTCTATGGCAGAAAGAGTGGCTAGCCTGCTTGTTTTTGGGTTTGTGTCATCTGGAATATTTTCAACAGTTAGGGAAATCTTGCCGAACTTCCCTTGTGCATTAATTTGATGTGTGTTTTTATTTGTATTAGGATCGGCAATAACTCTAACAATTGTATCCTTACTCCCTAAACCCACTAAACTAAGAAGTGCAGCTACGTTAACATTTTTAGGAAATAATGATATTGCGTCTTTAGCCACACCCTCAAAAAGAATCGTAGATTCTGAAATTTTATCTGGATTAATGTCAGAATTTTCAAAAAATGGTGCGCCAATAAGTGATGCCGGATTTTTTGTTGTAACAAGCACAACTGATTCTAGCTCATCTTTTACCGCCTTTAATGCATCAAGACCAGCTATTGCGCCTGATGGAAGATATACAGTCTTGCCAAAGTCTTTACAGGCATCAGATATCACTTCAAAGATAGATTCGTCAAGTAAAGCGCCTGCTGACATTATCATCAAATCTTTTTTGTTCTGTAATATGCTTACAGCATCATTTCGCACGGCATCCTGTGATGCGGCCTCCACTACCAAATCAAGTTGGTTTGAAGAAAGCAAGTGAGAGTTGGCAACAACTTCAGGCTTTTGCTGAAGTTTTGAAACTAGATTATCAGCCTGTGATCTTTTGGTATCATATACATGGGTAAGTATAGCAGGAATTTTTCCTGAATCAATTGCAAGTGCTATCTGCGTTCCTATCGCCCCACATCCCAATAATCCAATTCTTTTCAAATCGATAAAATGCAATTATGATTATAATTAAACCATAGCCAATAGGCAATTATTTGTCATGAAATAGTATAGTAGGTAATTCTTACAATATTTTAATACCATAATCACTAACGATAGAAATGGAACTTGAAGTTGATAGTGATGAAAAGGCTGAAATTGCTAAAATCATCAGCAGTGAGGATAGCCCAGTAGGAATCGACGCGAAAAAAACCCACATAATCATTATTCATAAACTGCTGGAAATTGAGAAGCGGTTAGCCAAACTCGAACAAAAATAGGATCTATTGATTCTAAGAGTCTATAGTCCCAATTAGATCTCGAGTCAGCAAGTTTTGCACCCCAATATTCATATTCGATAAAACCGATCCTGCTATATGTTAAACAGTGTTCTAAAGGATGCAATCAAAAAACGTGACGAAACGCTGTCAATTTTGAAGGGTCCAAAGTTTGAACAGATCGTCAAACAGGCAAAAGCAAATTGGGTGGATTTTTCACCCACAAAACAAGACGTAGTCGCTGCTGGTATCGATAGTAGTTTCAACAGTACAAAATTTCAGGGTGCGGAACTATGGGCAGTTACAGCAGTTTCTGTCAAATCAGATGGTGAAATTCTGGTTGATTTACACGAGCATGGTCTTGATTCAAACACAGAGATTGCTTCGCTTGCAAGTAAGATGGAGGTTGACGCATGTATAGAATCAGTCGATGAGACTGAATTGGTACTGATGGACGGTTCGATTCATTCCCACTTTCTAAAACGACAAAAACCGCTAACAAAGTCACTAGTTGATGCAGTTACAAAAAAGAACAATGTTGTTTTTATCTCAAAAACATCAAACACTAAAAAACAATTTGAAAACCTAGGTGCGATAGCAGGGGACATCTTCTATTACAATCATGCAACAATTACTCCAGGATTCAGCAAGATTCACGAGGACTCCCGATTTGAGGCAAGTGGTGAAGCACCGATTATCTCATCAATCTTTGCCAGATTGGCAGAATCATTGCCGTTGATCAAGATTGAACTTTTAGGTTCTGGGTATACCAATGATGATTTTAAGTTAATTTTAAACAAAATTCTAAAAAACAGCGTTGGTGGATATCCCTACGCGCTAAAACTTGCTCATAACAACTGCAAGATTTCAGGCAGGGATTTGACAAAACTTGCCAGCATACACGGACTATCAAATGAAATTGGTTCGAGGGCGATTCTAGAATGACACTGGGATTTGTTATTGGTGAATCAAAGCCAACCATAGTAACCGCACAAACATCTAGATCACTTCCTATAGGTGAATACGTTATCATAAACTCAAATGATGGGAAAATTGTTGGTCTGGTTGAGAAATCAATTGTTTCAAGTGCGGCACTAGCTGATGTGAAAAATTACGATGAGACTGTAGAAAGCATTGAAGTTGCAGTACTCAACAAACGAGATAAGAGTCACACTGCAATGATTAGGATTCTAGGATTTTTGGAATCACTGCAAAAAGGTAAAGCGATACTTCCTGCTATACCACCAACTCCAGGAACTGAAATTATCAAAGCCACAAAAGATGATCTTGGTCAAATCTTTGGACCAGAAAATAAAGAGTGGATAAAGATTGGTAATCTTCTAAGAAACCCAGAAATCAATTCGTTGATTAATCTGAACAAGATTGTTTCAAGACATCTTGGAATTCTTGCAATGACAGGAATGGGAAAAAGTAATTTGGTTACATTACTTGCTAAACAAATTGCAAAACTCGATGGAACTGTGATCATTTTTGATTATCATAATGACTATTCTGGCTTAGATTTTCCAAAAATTAACGTGATTGACGCTAAAATTAACCCTAGACTATTAGAGGCAGACACACTTGCTGACGTACTAGAAATCCGAGAGGCGGCTGACATACAGCAAAGGGTACTGCGACTTGCCTTTACTCCAGAAGTTAAAGAATCTGCAAATTTCTGGGAAGCATTGGATTCCCAAGTTCAATATGTCGGTGCAAATCCTGACAGAAAGGAAGATAGACATTCTGCTGATAGAGTTCAAGACAAAATTGATGATGCTAGACATAGAGCATCTGAAATTTTAGACCCTGACATGTCAAACCCAGTTGCTTTAATCAAAGAAGGTAGATTGAATATTCTAAATGTATCAGAGTTTACAGACAGACAAGCAAATGTTGCGCTTGCCTACTATCTACAAGAACTTTTACTGGATAGAAAAGCAGCTGTAAATGCTAAAGGTGGAAAAGTAAAATCAAAGAGAAATTACAGATTCAATTCACCTGTATTTGTTATAATTGAAGAAGCACATGTATTCATTCCTAAAGGTGAGGATGCAAAAGCAAAGTACTGGGCTGCAAAGATTGCTCGGGAAGGAAGGAAGTTTGGTCTTGGTCTAGGAATAGTA
>JASMGS010000070.1 GCA_030751155.1 Candidatus Nitrosopelagicus sp. | reverse complement strand
AAGTATCTACTCACGTGCTTATATCAGCTATCAAGCAGTAAAATCAAATTCTTTTCTATAACTTTGCCATCTTTTTCATTTTTGAAAATATTAATTATGATGGATTAAAATTGTTTTAAAATTAAAAATCGATAACAGTTGCATTATCTTCACAAATCTTCTAAGCGATTTGTAAGCTAGCGTTGAAACATAACCAGATTTCTGACAACTGTCATCATATTCTATACGGTAAAATACTATAAAACAATCTATGAAAATTATCACAGGTGAGAAATACTAGATGGCATTTTTACCGATATTACTTGTGCAAATATCAATAGCATTTTCAACATTCAAGATAAATGGTATGTATTCACAAGTATTCTTGATTAATTTCTGAACTTAACATTTAAGAAATAAAAATTAAAGTTTCTGATTAACTATTAATTCATAAGATTTTTCATATCTATCAGTCATTTTTTTAACAAGTTCTTTAGGTATACTTGGAGGTGTAGGTTCTTTACCAGATGCTCTTGCGTCATCAAATTTCTTCTTAAAACCGTTATCTGTAAGCCAATCACGTAACAATTGTTTATCATATGCTTCTTGAATTTTACCAACAGTATAATCATCTTTTAACCACAGACGGTATTCATCAGGTCCTATAGAATCACTCAAAAATAATTCATTCTCATGCTTACCAAATTCTAGTTTTAAATCAGCCAATATGAAACCTGCAGATTTAGCCTTTGCCAACATAATATTATAAATTTGAATTGATGTTTTTGCTAACCAATCAAATTCATGTTCAGATACAAGACCAAATTTTATTGCATCAATTTTTGTTATTGGTACATCATGCTCTGCTTTGGTAGTCGGATCAAATATTGGTGTAGGAAGTTTTTCAGCTAATGATATATCATCTACATTGTCTAGTTGTATAGAATTATTGTTATAACGTTCTACCAAACTTCCGTAAAAATAACCACGTACAATACACTCAATTGGCAACATTTCCATTTTTTTTACAATTATTTCCGTATCGGAAATTCTTCTAACAAAATGATTTGGTATATCCAATTCATTAAACCAAAATTCAGCAAATTTGCACAAAACCTCTCCTTTTTTTGGTATCTCATCATTAAATTTTACATCATATGCTGAAACCCTATCACTGAATTTGAATTGTAGATTACCATCTTCTAAATCATAAACATCTTTTACTTTGCCTGAAGTTAAAAATTTCAATGTGAATCACAATATCATTTTATTTAGGGTATGTAAATTATGAACCCATCATACCAGGCATGGCAACAGGTTCTCTATATGCTTTGAAAATATGAACGTCACCATCTGCAGTAACTATAACATATTGTAATGAATTTCCTTGAGGGGGTGACAGAATTATAGTTTTACCAGGATCCAATGTACCAATAGAATCTATGTCATTATCACCATAATTTATTGTAAGATTTGTCAATTGACTAGTGCCAGTATTTTGAATTGTGACTCTAGCAATTGTGAAAAGACTTTGTTTCTCCACTGTTGGATCAACCATAATTGAATGATCATCAAATACGGTTGGAGATGGGAAAGCTGTATAAATCACAAATATAGCCAATATGATTAATCCACAAATACCACCGCCCAAAAAAAATTTTTTCTGTATTGAATGATTAGGTTTTGGTTTGTATGGAAATGCCATATTATGAATATGATTTCTTCTTAATAAAATTAAATGGTCGATTAATCATAATTATTGATGATGTTCATCATCTTTCTTGCACCATCATTTAGCGGAATTATTTCATCGGTTTGTATATTTACATACCACAAATAGTCCTTAGCATTATCATATGTTTTAAAAGAGAAATGAACTTGATAAAAACCAGACCCCTGTTCTTCCTGTGCATCCAATGCTGATATTTCTATAGAAGTATCATGATGCTTGAGTATTTTTTCACTAGGATACGCATTTTCTATCTGTATCATTATAATTTCACCAAGTGTTGATCCCTTATCATCAGTACCCTTGTATGATTTCAAAATACTCCATGCATGATTTTCATCGTCACTATCCAGAATTTCAGTTATCTTTTGATCTAACTCACTTGGCTGCATCATTTCTGGAACAAAAAATACTACAAACATGACTGCACATAATAAATAAATAAATGACCTTTTCTTAAAAAATTTTATTAAATCTGATTCTTTCTTTGGTTTCTTATCTTCATTATTGAATTTTGGGTCCTTGGTCATTCTGTATATTACCACTACATGAAAAGAGAATAAAAAACCTAACTTTACCTATTAATTGATATATATCCTATTGATCCTTGTCTTGCATTTTTTTGGCACATTCTTGTTGTTGCTGAAAAGTATGCTCAGAAAATGGTTTTTCACATATTCTACACAAAGGACCTTGTGTCTCTCCACTTTTTGGTGGGGTATTCATCATTTTTGATCATTTAACTGACAATATTATACAAAATAAATATGCTCATTAGTTCAGTTAGTTTATTAATTCTGAAATGCCCGGATAATTATGGCCATTGCAACTTGTCGTGACTATGGATATGACTGTGATTTTGTAGTAGAAGGTGATATTGACAAAGTTGCTATTGAATTTGGTAAGCATTCTGCTGAGCATCATGGGATTGAATATTCAAAAGAGACACTAACAAAATTTATGGTTAAAAAATAACTAATAAATTAATTAAAAGATATTCCTCATAACTAATGCATCTATAATAAAACATATAAAAAATATTGCACCCGTAATTCTGCTAAATACCAATGTTGAACTCATGGTGGGTATAAGACCGGATAATTTACTGTAAGATGTTTTTAATTTTTTTCCAGATTTTATAATTAATGGGAATGTTAGTAAAATACATAGGCAAATAAGTGGAAATACATCCAGAATTACAGAAACTATAGTAAGAGTATAAACAATAATTGGGAATAACCAAAAAACTGTACAAGATCTTCTCAGTCCCAAACTTATCACAAGTGTTTTTCTGCCTTTTGCTTTATCAATATCATAATCAGGGAATGATGTAATAAATAGAACAAATGATGATAATACACCAACAACAATTCCGCCTAAAATCATTGATTCATTTATTTGAGAAGTTTGGATGTAGCAAGTTCCAATCACAATTAAGGTTCCTTTTATTGCAACAAAAACTTCTGCTAATCCCCAATTAACAATTTTAGTTGAATAAAAATAAATTGAAAGTATGGCAAATGCAAGAATTGCTCCAATGATTATACCATCTGTTATAACAAAATATGTTCCAATCAGTGCTCCGATTATTAAAAATATAATTCCAGCACGGTAAACATGTTTGGGATCTAACAATCCTTCAGGTAAAACACCAGATCCTCCACTCAATTTTGTTTTCACAGTTTCACTATCAATCCCACGTTTGAAGTCCCAATAATCATTCAGTAAATCAACACTTGCATGAAGAGCAAGTACACCCAAAAATGTCAATACAGCATCAAAGATTGTTATAGAATTACCAGTCCACCAACTAATTGCTAATCCGGTAGAAACAGCTATAATCGATGCTAATAAAAAACGAATTCGTATGGCACGTAACCAGGAAGAAAGCATCACACTAATGATTCTTTATTGACATCAATTGGTTTACGGCCATTAAAACCAACATCTTTTTCATGCCAAAATTTTATCTCAGTTTCACCTTCCTTCCAACATAACCAAATTTCATCATCAAACTTTTTTGAAGGAAAGTCAAGTAGACCTTCTTCAAGTCCTTTTAATACAACGCCAGTTTTTTCCAATTCTTCTATACTAATATAAAATCTTGTTACAGATGCATTAAGATTTTGTTTAAGCGTTACATAATCATCCAAATTAGATGTTCCCGATAAATTCATCTGTAATTTTTGTTCCATTTTTTCGACCTCATTTTTTTCTTGCTTTATTTTTTGGAATTTTTCAATGATTGTTGGTAGCATTTCATTTGCAGATTTAATCGTAAAATAATTGTCCATAAATTGTTCAGAATTAAGAGAAATTTAAAGGATATAGAAGCAAATACGCATATGATGCATTAGAACTCATTCTCATGTAAATAGGAAAGATATAATATTTTAAAGAAAATATTTGTAATCATGGGTTTGTTTGGACGTAAACGTGCAATTTGTACTATATGTAATAAGGAAATTACACATAAGCATAAAGCAAAAAGAGAATGGTATGTTAAATCACCATTATGCGGTGACTGTTATTTAGATAAAATGAAGCAATCGTATGATGCAACGATCACTCAATCATGTGTTGTATGTAAAATAAAAAGTAAGGTCACTGATTTATGGGAACCGCGATGGCAGTGGGACATGGAAGGTCTTTTATGTAAAAAATGTTTTGACGAAAAAGAATCTAATTTTGAGACTGAAAAAGATTTTTGTAGTATTTGTGGATGTAAATTAAAAGCATTCAATAGATTCCATCCAAAAGGCAAATGGAAGTTAAAGGGTCTTTTATGTAAAAACTGCTGGGACTCCCAAAAAATACACGAGAAGGAAAATAGTTCTAAATAGCTTTTACTGTTTTGACTATAGGTGGGCGTAATTTAGAGAATACTCTAAAGCCACAAATACATTTTATTTCTGGTAATCTGCTTAGTTCAATATTAGATACCGGAGTACCACATCTCAAACAAGTGTATATCACTTCAAATTTTTCCTCATCAACCTCTGGCGTAGTAACTTCGTTGTCAGCTTCAGGGGTTGTTTCGTCAGACATGATTTTATAAAAAAAGACCAGAATAAAATCCTAACTATGTAAGTGACAATTCAATGTAAACATAATCAGGAATTTTCAATCGCATTAATTGTCGTATAGCCTTATCATCAGCATTGATGTCTATTATTCTTCTATGCATTTTCATCTCCCATTTTTCATATGTCTCTGTTCCACTACCACAAGGAGATTTTCTTGTACTAATGTTCAATCGTTTCACAGGAAGTGGTGTTGGCCCCTTAACCTTTACACCACTTTTTTTACCAATTTCTAAAATTTCATTACAAACATCACCCAATTTAAGCAAGTTTGTACTAGTTAATTTCACACGAGCTGGCTGAACCATTCTAAAACTCGCTATGGTTTGTGCTCTTCTGTAATATCTTTAACGACACCAGCAGCTATTGTAGCACCCATATCTCGTAATGCAAATCTTCCCATTTCAGGAAATTCTTTGAATGTTTCAATACATGTTGGTCTAACTGGTTTAATTCTAACAATAGCAGAATCACCAACTTTAAGGAATTTAGGATTTTCTTCTGCTGTTCCACCAGTAGCAGGATCTATTTTAGATTCAAATGCAGTGATTGTTGCAGCCACTTGTGCAGTATGACAATGCATTACTGGTGTATAACCAGGTGCGATTGCTGTTGGGTGATGAATGACGATTATTTGTGCCCTGAATTCTTTTGCAATCATTGGTGGGTTTGTAGGATCACCAAGAACATCTCCACGTTTGATATCCTTCTTTTCAATTCCTCTTAAGTTAAAACCAATATTATCTCCTGCTTGAGCAGATGGCATTTCTGTATGATGAGTTTCTATAGATTTTATTTCACCA
>JASMGS010000069.1 GCA_030751155.1 Candidatus Nitrosopelagicus sp. | reverse complement strand
TTTCTGAATTGATTGAAGAAGAAAAAATTAATCGTGATCAGATTTTTGTTTCAACTAAAAACGGTTATGTTACAAATGATGGTGACATACCAGAAGATTTTATGCAATATATTATGAGAGAATTTGGAAAAAAAGGAATAGTAAAGGAGGGTGATATCTCATCACAGTATAACTGCATTACATTACCATTTCTTGAAGATCAGTTGGCACGAAGTCAGAAAAACTTGGGGTTGGATTGTATAGATTTGATGTATCTACATAATGCAGTAGAGGGACAGCCACAAATGCCTCACGATGAATTTATTCATCATTTATCAGACATCTTTGAATTTTTTGAGCAGCAAAGAGAAAAACAAAATATCAAGTTTTATGGACTTGCAACTTGGGAGTGTTTTCGGGTTTCTAATGACAAACCAAATTATTTATCGTTATCAGAAGTAATCGAACTGGCAAAAAAGATTGGTGGAGATAATCATGGATTTAGGTTTGTTCAACTTCCATACAATCTTAGTTTTGACCAAGCATTTATGCAAAAAAACCAATTAGCAGACTCTAATAACCAAATAACATTTTTGGAGGCTGCCATACACCATAATATTGGAGTTTTTACTAGTGTTCCACTGATGCAGGGTAAACTATTAGAATGGATTAAGAACAATGAAAAATTTACAAATCAAAGCCCATCTGTAGATGCACTTCAGTTTATTAGATCAACCCCAGGAGTTTTAGCTCCATTAATTGGTCATAAGCTAGAATCTCATGTATCTGAAAATTTACAGGTGTTAAAAATTCCCCCTTATACCGAACAAGAGTTTTATGATCTTTTTAAGAAACTAACTGGATGAGTTATGGTAATTCCTCTTCAACATCAGAACAATGTTTGTGAACCCATACACCCTTTGAGTTTTTTACTATTTCTTTACCTTTTTTGATTGATTCATTACATTCTACGCATTTTCCATTAAATCTAGCTTTCAAAGTAACAGTATTACATCTATACCTAATTTGAATTAGATGATTAATTTTTTTGACGTTCTAACTCTTTGGTTGCTTCCTAGAGCATTCAATACAAAACTCTCCAACCTCGAAAACATACAGGAGTTTTTTACAATCCTTACACCTTCTTTCTGCTCTTGTTTTATCATAACCGTAAGGCATTGTATATCAGTCTGTAATTATGTACCAGAACCCACATTTCGATTTTTTGAGTTTCTAGTTTTTGTGGTTCCCCATGTATTCTTTTTAATTTGTGATTTTGACAAATCACTAGTATGTGCCTTATTTTTATGCCTCTCTAATCGTTCATTGCTACTAAATTCGAGATTGCATTTGTTACACTTTGTCTGATTTTGATCCTTTCCAAAGAAACCCAATTTTGATCATATTATATTATTTTACTAGAAAATAAATGAGATCACTACTAAAGATTTTTTTCAATGTTTTTTCGGATAATTTTTACGATCTTAGCCTTGGTTTTGCGACCAGTCTTAACCACATTCTTTGAGTCTATCAAAAAAACCTCGTTATAGTCGGAGTTGTTGTATCCAGAACCAATATCATTGGCTACCATCAGGTCGGCGTCAGATTCCCTCAGTTTTTTCCTTGTCCGGGAAACCAACTCCTTTTTCGATATGTTAGCTTCAGCCTTGAAACCGATGAGAATTCCCTTGTGGATCTTTTTGATGTGATCTATGATCTTTGGGGCTCTGGTGAGTTTGATGGTAGTGTTCCTATTGCTCTTGATCTTGGAGTTTGAGTTTTTTGGGATAAAGTCAGATACGGCGGCAGCCAATATCACGACGTCAAATTTCTTTCTAAGTTCTTTCTTGACCGTACTAAACATCTCTGAAACTGTAGTTACACGAATAATTTTGGCACCTTTTGGAGGTTCAGCGATTCCAGGTCCATAAACTAATGTCACTTTGGCACCTGCTGAGACTAGTTCAGAGGCCAACAGGGTTCCAGTCTTTCCCGTGCTGATATTTGTCATTACACGTACAGGATCAATCTTCTCAACTGTAGGACCTGCAGTCATCAAGACCTTCTTTCCTTTTAGTTTTTTTGACTGTCCGAACTTGGTCAAAACAAAATCCAGAACATCTTCTGGTTCTGGCGCCTTTGCCTTTCCCTCAATCATTTGAGGAGATATGAAATCCACCTTCCTTCTCAAAAACTGTATATTCTTGCGAACTGCCGCATTTTCGTACATCGATGCGTGCATCGCTAATCCCATCAATATAGGAATTTTAGAACCAAAGGCAACGGTAAGAACCGTAGAAATTGGTGTGTCATCTATACCATTTGCGAGCTTACCCAAAGTGTTTGCAGTTGATGGGTATACAATAATCAGATCAGATCTTTTGTAATCTGCAAGATCAATATGTTCCATATTTCCAGTTAGTTTAGTTATTACATTGTTACCAGTAGCCCATTTCATGTAATCTGGTTTGATTAGCTTTGTACTTGCGTTACTCATTACACATTTGACATTTGCACCATGACGCATCAATAATCTTGCAAGTTCTATTGATTTGTATGCTGCAACAGAGCCAGCCACACACAAAACTATTTTCTTTCCAGATAATTCAGTACCATAACTTTCTACAATATCTAAGGATGGATGATTAGTCATGACTGTATCTCCATATGAAAAGAATGTTCATCAGATGGGAATGTACCACTTTCGACATCTTTTACGTATTGAGAAATGGATTTTTTGATCTCTTCTGATAGAGATAGATATCTCTTAACAAATTTTGGCTTTAGTTTCTCAAAAAGCCCAAGCATGTCATGGATTACCAAAACCTGTCCATCACAATATTGTCCACAACCAATACCAATTGTTGGAACAGAAAGCATCTTCGTCACCTTCTTTGTAGCTTCAGAGGTAACCATCTCTAATACTATACTGAATACACCTGCCTCTTGTAACGCTTTTGCATCATCAAGTAAACTTTCTACATCTGATTTTGTTTTTCCCTGCACACTATACTTTGTTGCCGTTTGTGGTAATAGACCAAGATGCCCCATAACTGGAATATTAGATTGTACAATTGCTTTGATTATTTCAGGCAATCTTCCTTCTAGTTTTACTGCATCAGCTCCAGCTTTGATTAGTCGTTGAGAATTTGCAATCGCATCAGTCTCATTTTCATATGACTTGTTTGGTAGATCAGCAACAATCAGTGCATTTTTTCTTCCATTACTAACTCCCTCAGTAAACATACACATCTGATCTATGGTTACAGGAGCGGTATTTTCATATCCAAGCATGACCATTCCAGCACTATCTCCTACTAGAAGTATATCCACCTGGTCACATAGTGTGGCCATTGTATAATCATAACTTGTAACAACCGTAATCTTTTGTCCATTTTTCTTTCGAACAATCTCATCTATGGTCTTAGGCAAGTCTAGCCCTCCTTTTCAAATTTTTCTTAATCTCAGAGATTGATTCTGCCAAAACTTCCTTGTTGTTATATCTTGGTTTTACCTTTTTCTTTTTGCAAGCTTTAACAAGCAGTTTCATCGCACGCGTTACATTATCAACAATTGTAACATCAGACGCTTGTGCGGTTCGTGATAATGGATTTAGATCAAAAGTAATAACTTTCTTTTTTGCTTTCTTTAATGCAATTGTTCTATCTCCATCTTCTAAAGGAACAAGAACAACATCAGCTGAAAAAATTCCATCCTTGTCTACGATTCTTCTTGCACTGTCTATGCCCTTTAGTTTTCTTGCAGATTTTAGGTCGGTTCCAAGAATCTCTTTTGCTCCAGATTTTTTCAAAAGTCTGGCAATTGCCTTCTTTCGACTTTCAGGTCCATAGAAGAGATTTACCTCTATTTTTGCGTCTAAAATTCGGCTTAATTTGATGATTTCAGGCGTACAGAGAGCAGCAAAATTGCCATTTACAGAGATCACTGGATTTTTGGCATTTTGGAGAGTATAGGCCGCTGCCGAGATTGCCTTTTTGGCACTCTTAGATGTCTTTTCACCAATCAGATAATCAAGTGCTTCACCTCGTCCTTGTGCAATCAATCCTTCTTTTGCGACCAAACCAGAACCAAATGCCTTGACAAGTTTTTCACGTGTTTGTAACGATACAAAACGAGGATGAGATTTGGGAATGTTCATACAATCACAACAATTTTTGTTTATTCTAGTCTAGCACCAGAATTATCAATTCTCGAAGTGATAATTACGCCGTCATCATATTTTTTTAAAATTTCCAAAGCCTTTTGTTTCTTATCTTTTGGAACAAGAGAAAATATGGTTTCACCAAACAATGCAATTCCACATTTTATTCCATTGCCATGAAGATCTTTAATCACTTTGTTCATCTTTGGAGTAATTACATGAATATAGTTAGCAAACTTTATCGACATATCTTGAAACTCATCCATATCTTGAGATTTGACAAGCTTTTGAACCATCTTGCCTCCAAGACCATTTATCAATGAGATTTTTTCCTTGAGAAATTTTTTAGTAGAAATTGGGTTAAAACAGATAATCATTACTTCTAGCTTTTCCTTTGGGGTTATTCTCTGAACCTCACCAACTCCAGGTGCACCTGATTTAGTTCTAATCTCAAATCCACCATGATATGAAGCTAATACATCGCCAAGTCCAGTCTGACATTTTATCTCCGCCTTGTGTGCAATCTGTGCAACTTTTGTTTTTGTGTATCCATATTTCAGTGCATCATTTAATGCAATTGCTAAAGATAATGCAACAGCTCCACTACAACCAAATCCATAACCAACAGGAACATCAATCTCATGTGTCACATCAAAATATTTTCCATCTAATAGAAACTCATTCAAAACATATTCTGATACACGGATATCACCTGTATTGAATCCCTTTACTCTAATTGTATAATTATTGATATCGTGTTCCTTCTTTGATCTGACATTAACAGTTGTCTTTACTCCCTTTTGTATTGAGAATCCAGCCCCTAGAGAACCAAGCTGATTCGGTTCTTTTTTATCTAACTCGGCTTTGAAAAATCCAGTTATGTGAGCAGGCGAAAATGCTTTTGCACGCATGATCGAGACGTAAAACCTCTTAAAATATTAATACTTGGCTTAAATAGTTTAAATTAGTATAAATTGACTACATTTACGCGACGCCTACAGAGGATTGGAAGCAGTATCCTAGTTTCATTACCAAAAGAGTGGGTTGTTGCAAATAATCTAGATAAAAGTTCACAGGTTGAGATTGAGACAACACAAAACAACCTCTCTATTACAACACAACAAAGTAAAAAACCAACAAAAGAAGTGGAAATCCCATATCCACTTTCGAAAGAAGATAGTGTTGTAGCTAACATTACTGGTGCATACTTGTTGGGATATGATCTTATTAGAATAAAAGGCAAATCTACAATTTCTATTAAAGATCGAGAAAATATAAGAGCCTCAATGAGAAGTCTAGTAGGAATTGAAATTATTGATGAGGATGCAAAAACTATTACTACACAAATTTTGCTTGACGAGTCAGCAGTAAACCCACAAAAAATTCTAAAGAGAATGAGTTCTATTGCTCATGGAATGTTTATTGATGTTTTAGATATGCTTCAAAATCCTGATCAACTAGCATCGGTGGTTGATCGTGATAGTGAAATTAATAGGCAATATTTCCTTCTTGTAAGATTAATTCGTAGTGCAATTGTAGATAAAAGACTCGCTGCAACTTTCAATCTTGTGGATATGGATATTTTGGATTATAGGTTGGCAGCTAATATAATCGAGAATGCTGGTGATACAATAGTTAGTATCACCGACACAATAGCAAAATCGATGGCATTTAAGACAATGTCCAAATCTCATTTCAATTTAATTTCTGATATTGCAAAAGATATAGAGGAAATACAAACCAAGTCAGTTGACGCATTTGTATCAAATGATAGGATTCTTGCTATTACTACAATTCAACATCATAAAAAACTTTTGAAAAAAATGTACGGTGCAAGAATTCCTAAAGGTACAGCCCTGAAAGAAACTGAGATCCTTCCGTTCTTAGATCTTCTTCAAGGAATTGAAAACTATGCAAAATCTTGGTCTGACATATTGGATCTAATACAACCAAGCTACAAATAATTAAAATAACTTTTTTTGTGCAGCATAAACCATCACAGCACAAATCGTTTTCGAATCGATGATCTTATCCTTCTTTATCATATTGATCAATTTCTTCAAATCCATCTTTTTCACCGTAATGAATTCATCTGTATCAAGATGAGTTTTGGACTTGGTTAGTCCAGATGCTACAAAGCAGTGAATTGCCTCTTGATTATAGCCAACAGATGGATAATAGGTGAGAAAATGGGTCATTTTTTTGGCCCTATAGCCAGTTTCTTCCTCAATTTCTCGAAGAGCACATTTTCTTGGAGTCTCACCTTTTTCCAAAGTTCCAGCTGGAATTTCTAAAATATATCCATGTGGGAAGCGGTGTTGCTTTACAAGAATGACTTTTCCTTTTTCATCGAATGCTAGAATGGCAGCAGCTCCTGGATGTTGAATTATCTCACGACGAACCTTTCGTTTTTCTATGGTAAGATTGTAAACATCAATGCTCACTGGCTTTCCTTTATAGACAGTCTTTTTTTTCATGTTATGTGGTTATTCTTAACAGATGAAGTCTTTCAGATTTACGGTTTTCTTTGATCGCATTCCTGATCCAATCATGTGGAAGGCTAATCTTTTTTGGCATGAAATTTTCAACTGCAACCACATTTTCAACAGAACTAGCTTTCTGGACCATCTCATCCATCTCAAATATATCTTCACTATACAAAAACAACGCGATCTGGTTTTTTGCAATAAATGGAATCTGCATAAAGTGATCCTCAAATTGTTTTTCCAATGTTTTCAGTAAATTCTTTATGTTTCCATTAACCACACATAATACCGCATGTGATATGTATGGTTTTATTTTTGCGGGATCATAAGTTAGAGTAAACTGGAATGCAGGGGATAATTTCTGAAGCTTTTCTATAGATCTGGCAACTGTCTTGGATGAGATCTTTGCATTTTTGGCCACAGCATCAATTTGCTCCCGTGGATTTTTCAATAATTGTTC
>JASMGS010000068.1 GCA_030751155.1 Candidatus Nitrosopelagicus sp. | reverse complement strand
GCATCATGCAAATCCGCACCAGACAGATCTGCACCAGACAAATCCGCCGTATTATACCGACACCGAGCATGAGATAAATCTGCACTTTTTAAATTCGCACCACGCAAATTCGCCTCAGACAATTCTGCATGTGACAAATTTGCCTTTTCCAAATTCACCTTTTCCAAATTCGCACCAGTCAAATCTGCACAAGACAAATTCGCCTTTTGATCCTCTACTGCCTTTTTGTCAGGAAATCTTTCCTCACCATAGAAAATTAGAATGACAAAGTTATAGAAAAGAATTCCAGTTACTGCTTGAATTAATTGTCTATATTCGTGGTAGTAGAGCCGAATCTAGTCTGGAATTAGTCTTAATTATTATCAAACAAATTACATCAATGGGTTACACCAGAATATTCAGGATCCTTTTGTGCTTCATCAAGAATCATTTTGAGTATGGCCTTCATCGTTTCATCAGACTCTTCGTTTTGCATTTTTTTGATAATCTCTGGATTATCTCTCATTGATTTTAATAATAATTCCTTTATGCTGCCCAACAGTTTGTTGATGATGTTATATGATATGAATACTAAGAATTTACAGGATTTCATCTTATTGTAAAATAGAATATCGATCTACATGATCAAAGAATATACATAATTTGATCACAATCAAGTTTTATGACAAAGGTTGGTCTGATCGGAACAGGAATGTTGGGTGAGGCAGTTGGACTTCATCTGCTTGAATCTGGATATGATCTTAATGTGTATAATAGAACCAAATCAAAAACAAAAAAACTAGCGGAGAATAATGCCACAGTCTTTGATTCACCTAAACATATGGTAGAATCTTCTGATCTGATTATCACTTGTGTGAAAGATGCAGATGCTGTAAAGGAGGTATTATTTGGAAATGATGGAATAACTTCAGGGAAGTATACAGAAATATCTGTTGCAGATATGTCAACAATTAATCCAACAAGTGCACAAGAAATATCAAAAAAACTTCATACGATGAAAATAAAATCACTAGAAATACCTGTAATGGGTGGGCCAAATGTAGCTATTAACGGTGGACTAGTGCTGATGGCATCTGGTGATAAGGAACTGTTTGAGACACATCAGAAAATTTTCAAAACAATTGCTAATAAAATATTTTTCCTGGGAGAATCAGGTAGTGCACATACCATAAAACTTGCAATGAATATGCAAATTTCATTGTTAGCATTATCATTATCTGAAGGTATCATACTCATGAAAAAGGCTGGAATTGAACCAGAAAAATTTCTAGAAATTTTAAACTCTACATATTTTGGTACTGGAATGTCTGAAAAGAAAGCTTACAAAATGATAAAGAATGAATACGAACCAACTTTCACCCTAAAGAATCTGAAAAAGGATTTGGACATAATTACTAAGACAGCAAAAGATTTTGATGCAGTTCTGCCTATTACTGAGCGTGCAAATAAAATTTATGACGATGCATTAGCCGCAGGATTTGGAGAATTAGACTATACTGGAGTTTTGGCATACATAGAAAAAATATCTAGAACAAAAGACTAAGAATATTAATCACTACAAAATACTAGTTCCATTATGGGTATCATATGCAAGGGGATTTGTGATCAATTAAGAGTGAGAATTGCATCTAAACAACCAAGATATTCGGTTGGTTACAAAAGATGCACTTTTTGTGCTGCATATTTTTCTACACCTGACAGTAGATGTCCTTGTTGCAAAACAAAATTAAGAACACGTGCAAGAAGTAAATTAAAATTTAGATCTTAGAAGTGTTTTTGCTAATAACTGTGCAATTCGTAACGGTTCTGGAAACGAACCTTGCAATGTAAGTTTATCAAGCAATTGTTTTGCTTCTAGAACAGTACAGCCCTCATTACGTATGTACAAATTGTATGATGTGTGCAAAGTAATTTCTTTACGTGAATCTAATTTAGAATATTGATCAAGCTTTGAGTTGTATGAATTAGGAAAGTGATGTTTGATTGCATCTTGAATAGAATCTGAATCGTTGTATGTTACACCTATAACGGGTAATTCAGTTTTTTGTGATATTTTTTTTATATCAACTATGTTGTAGAGTGATATTACTATTCCTGAGATTAATATAAAATTGATATCTGATCGATTCAATTTTGTGTACATAGATAATATTGTATCTGTTGCATCGTCACCACCAACTGTGGAACGTCCAAAAATAAATCCGTCAATAATGAAATCTGATGTTGTAACAAGACCTGCAAGAATTGATTTTTTTGAATTTTGCAAAAAACTTTCAGCTATCGCAAGACCTCTCAGACCATGTTTCTCAAGATGTAACGTTTTCATTTCTATTTTTCCTGTAAATTCTATATACCAAACCGGTAACTACGATAACAGCTATGGTAAGACATGACCATAGTCCAAATGCAGCAAAATTAGGTTCTGGCATACTCTAATCTAGGTATAGGAATAAAATAAATACATTAGAAAATAGTGAAACATATGCCAGAATTTGTCTGTGAAAAGTGTGGTAAACGTGAATTTCACGAAAATGAAGAAACGTTGAAGCTCACAATCAGTGTCCACAATCAGTTCTGTAGGGGAAAAGAGAATCAAGCTCACAGTTTCATGCATCGTGATGATGCTCATCTTGAACCAATGGATCCTGAAAGAGCAAATGATGAAAAAGATGTACCTATTCTCAACAAATGAGAACGGATATGGAATTATCTAATGAATTTAATCTGAAAGAGATTGAACAAACCACTAAAAATTATCTTTCAAAAGTAGATTTAAAAAAATTGATAGATGATTCACCGGATAAGATGGATAAAATCATGTTCATCGAAGGGCCTCCCACACTGAACGGTGAACCTCATGCAGGTCATCTTAGAGGTCGCGTCTTCAAAGATTTATGGTATAGGTTCAACACATTAAATGGAAAAAATGTAGTTTTTAATGCAGGTTGGGATACACAAGGTCTTCCAGTTGAATTACAGGCTGAAAAAGAACTTGGAATTACAAATGGCAAAAGTGAGATTACTACACAAGAACAAGTTGAAAATTTAGTTGCTCAGTGTAAAAAAATTGTGGCGAAATTTCATGAAAAATGGATTGATGTAGATAAAAAACTTGGAATGTCGTTTAATCAAGAAAATGCATACTGGACATACAAGAATGAGTATATTGAAAGAGAATGGAAACTACTAAGAGCTGCTCATGAAAATAATATACTAACAGAAGGATACAGAGTAGTCGCTTACTGCCCAAGCTGTCAAACTTCACTAAGCCATTCTGAGGTTAACCAAGGTTATGAGATAGTTCAAGATCCTTCATTATACTACAAAGTGAAACTACAAGATGAGGATGCATATTTTATTGTCTGGACTACAATGCCATTTACACTTGTAACAGATGCAATGGTTGGATTTAATCCTGATCAAGAATATGTTTATGTAGAAACCAATAACGAAGTCTGGATTATTGGTAAGACACGTCTTGAAGAATTTATGAAAGAGATTAAAGTAGAAGATTATAAAACATTGAAAACGGTGAATGGTGCTGATTTTGAGGGTAAAAAATACATTCATCCATTACTAGATAATATTTCTGCACTAGAAAAAATGTCAAAGCAAGAAAACTATCACATTGCAGTTGCTGAAAAATTTGTTGATGTCAATACTGGTACAGGAATCGTACATCTTTCTCCAGCCAATGGTGAAGATGATTATAATATTGCAATGAAACGTAAAGTTGAGATATTTTCTCCTATTGACGATGAGGTAAAATTTACAGATGAAGCGGGTGTATATGCCGGAATGTTCGTACGTGACGCAGATGAAAAAATTGTTCAGGATGTGAAAGAAAAAAATGCTTTAGTAAAAATTGGTAAAATTAAGCACAAATATCCACTATGCTGGCGTTCCAAGCATAAACTAGTTTGGCTTGCAAGAAGAGAATATTTTTACATGCTTGATAGGCTTGGCGATAAAGCGATTAATGCTGCACAAAAAGTTGAGTATTTTTTTGATCAGCCAAAAAATAGATTTTTAGAGATTATCAAAGAGAAACATCCATGGTGTATTTCAAGAGAAAGGTTTTGGGGATGCCCATTACCAATATGGAAATGTGTTGAATGTGAAAATATAGAAAGACTCTTTTCAAGAAAGGAAATCGTCGATGCATCAGATGACCTCCCTGACGGACCTGATTTTGAATTACACAGACCTTGGATAGATAGAATTTCAATAAAATGTAAAAAATGTAATTCAAAAATGCAACGGGAAGAATTTGTGTTGGACACATGGCATAATAGTGGTGTTGCACCTTTTGCTTCATTAAGTGATGATGAATATGGGAAAAAAATCCCTGCACCATTTTTCACAGAGGGTATTGATCAAACACGTGGATGGGCATACACATTATTAATCGAAAATGTTATTCTAAACAACAAAGATACTGCACCATACGAATCATTTCTATTTCAAGGACATGTTCTTGACGAAAAAGGGAATAAAATGAGTAAGAGTACTGGAAATGTTCTTGACGCGTCTGATCTATTAACTGAATATCCTGTTGATCTTGTAAGATTTTACTTTATGTGGAAATCTAGTCCGATAGAAACTTTGAATTTTAGTGTAAAGGAGTTAATGTCTAGACCATACCAAATTCTGAGCACTCTATTTCACATTCATCTGTATTTTAGACAAAATAGTCAATATGATGTATTTGACATCAATCAAACAACTGTTTCTTGGGCAAAGGAAAAAGGATTGTTAGGTCCAACTGATACTTGGTTACTTTCAAAACTTCAAAAAACAGTTGATAATTGTACAGAACTAAACAAAAAATGTAAGTTTCACGAATCAGCCAAAGCAGTAGAAGATTTTCTAATTAATTCATTAAGCCAAATTTACATCCCAATTACAAAACCAGAACTTTGGGATGATGACGAATCTAAAAAAAATAGAAGATTTGCAATTTATGCAATTATAGCTAATGCGTTAAAACAGTTGGATATATTATTACATCCATTTTCCCCATTCATTAGTGAATATCTGTATCTTACAACATTTGGAAATAAAAAATCAATACTTTTAGAAAATTGGCCAAAGGCAGACAAGTCACTTGTTAATGGAAAAATTGAAGAATCGTTTGATATGATGAATGATGCTGTTTCTGTTTGTGCTGCGGCACGAATGAAAGGAAAGTTGAAGAGAAGGTGGCCATTAAACCGGGCAATAATATGTATTGAAAAAGGAGAACGGGAGAAGATGGAGTTGTTATCTGATCTACTGCATACTCAATTGAACGTACATACTTGCGATATTATTGAATTAGAGCATCATACTGGATTGGCGGAATTACTGGAAATGAAAAAAGCTGACATTCCTATTGTACCAAAAGTGGACCTACAGCGTAAGGCAATTGGTCCTAAAGCGAAGCAGGATTTGGGAAAATTGTTAGAAATTTTTGCTGAAACTGATGCAGAAACAATAATTGAAAGTTTGGATAAAAATGGTACTTTTACATTTGATATCAATGGTAACAAAATTTCTCTAGATACTGACGACTTTATCATAGATTTTGATGTTCAAGAAGGCTTTGCATTTTTCAAGAGAGATAATCTCATAGGTATCATATCTACTGTAAGAAACGAAGAGTTGATGTCAAAAGGCCTGTTAAAGGATTTAGCTAGAAGATTACAATCTCTTAGAAAGGAAAGGGGTTACAATCCAACAGATATGCTAAACACAGCATCAATTTTAGATTTGGAACAGGAATCATTGGATATGTTGAAAGATAAAACTGAAGAACTTGCATTTTTAGTAAGAGTCAAACAAGTCAATTTCACTAAAACTTGCAAAGAATACAAAGATGATGATATTGATGGGCAAAAAATCAAAATTGCAGTCGAATAATTATCATATTACGGATTAGGTTTTCTCAAGATGTATTTTTTTGTCGTTTTTTTCTACCAATCATGAAAATAATCCAGCCGCCAGCAAGAAATGCAACGCAAAGAACAGCAACTAATTCATTCATTATTATCTTCTGATTCTGTCTCTTTTATTTTTATTCCAGATGACTATTACGTACAAAAAGAGTCAAAAACGTATCAAAAACTAATCACTCCTAGTTATCGTATAACTAAACAATCACCATATATACAAAAAATGTATCATGTAATCATGGTCAAGCAGATAAGCCTTGATACTTGGTCTATTCATCATTTAACCGATCTTTTGAAAAAGGGATCTATTATCGTAGAAAAAATAGGTACGCCTATCATTCTATATCGCCAAACCATGGAGGAAGAAGAGGGATCTTATGAGGAAGTGATTTGTAGTTTGACGAAAAACTATGTCATCGAACAATTGATTATATCTGGTGGGATAATTGTCCCAACAGTTAGTCAACAACTTGTATTCACATTAGAGGAATTTCCAGATAGGCTTTTGAGAAAAAGTAAGGATTTATTCTTGGAAACTGTTGATCTGTTGGAAAAGAAACTGGGCTAATGTGGACACTTACGATTATAAACTGAAATAATCATCATTTTTTGTGCGATTATTAGAATATCAAGCCAAGGAATTATTCAAGGAATATAATATCAATACACCAGATAGTATCTCTTCTACTGATATTGAAAAAGGAAGACAGGATGCCAAAAAGATTGGATATCCATTCGTGATAAAGGCACAAGTTCCTGTTGGCGGACGTGGAAAAGCTGGTGGAATTCAAAAATGCCATAATGAAGATGAGTTTGAGTTAAACTATCCTCAGGTTCTAAACATGAGCATCAAAGGTGAAAAGACTCGTGCAATTCTGCTTGAAAAAATGTCGGAATATGAAAAAGAAATCTATCTGTCATTGTTTCTTAATAGAAGTAAAAGATGTTACACAGTAATTGCTTCCGCTGATGGAGGAGTTGAAATTGAATCAGTCAAAAATCAAATCATACGAGATGTTGGTTTGGGAGAGGTTTCAAAAAAAATTGCGGCGGAGATTGCAAAAGAAATTGGATTTGATGGGGCGACCAGTACACATTTTGTAGATATATTACAAAAATTATCAAAATTAACTATAGAAAAGGAAGCAGAGTTAACAGAAATAAATCCACTTGTAGTGCTCAAAGATGGTTCCTTACTAGCACTTGATGGAAAAATAATGACCGATGATAATTCTAATTTCAGACATAATGAATTGTTAAAGTATAGAGAACAGACAGAGTTAGAGGCAAAAGCAGAAAAAAGTGGATTCTCCTTAGTAGAATTAGATGGTAATATTGCGGTAGTTGGAAATGGTGCAGGATTAGTTATGTCTACATTTGATATGTTATCTGATAATGGTGGAAAACCAGCATGCTTCCTTGATGTTGGTGGCGGTGCAACTGAAGAATCAGTTTATGAAGCTTTAACATTAATTAGTAAAATGAAAAAAGTGAAAGCAATATTAGTGAATCTTTATGGTGGGATTGTTAAAACAACAATAGTTGCGTCGGCATTTATCAAAGCATATGATAATAATTTGATTGACCTACCAGTTTATGCAAGATTAATGGGAGCAGAAGCAGATAAATCAAAAATCATGTTAAAAGATACAAAAACGAAAATGTTTGATTCCGTCGAGCAAGCAATTAACGGAGTTGTTATGGAGGTGACAAAAACTGGCTGATATTTTTGAATTGTTAAAAGGTGACAAAAATAAAGATGGCACTTATGAAAAACAACCTGTTATAGTACAAGGTATAACTGGTAAGTTTGGATCTGTACATACAAAGTTAATGTTAGAATATGGTACAAACATTGTTGCCGGTGTAACACCTGGAAAAGGTGGTCAAAAATTTGAAGATGTTCCGATTTATGAAACAGTGACAGAGGCTGTTAGTGCGACTGGGGCAAAAATATCTATTGTTTTTGTTCCTGCGAAATTCTTTTTGAATGCTGCAAAGGAAGCATTTGAAGCGGGGATTAAACTTCTTGTTGCTATTCCAGAACATGTGCCAGTTCGTGATACCATGCAGGCTATTGAAATCGCTAAACAGAATAATGCTATTATGGTTGGACCAAATACTCCAGGCATAATTATCCCAAATCTCATCAAAATTGGAATAATGCCAGCAAGTCCATTTGCAGAAGGCAATATTGCAGTTTTATCAAAAAGTGGTACATTACTTTATGAAATATCTAACAGTCTAACAACCTCAGGCTTTGGTCAAATTTTTACACTTGGAATAGGTGGAGATCCTATCAATGGAACAAGAATGATTGATGCTTTTGATATGATCAAGGATAAATCTGAGCTTGATGGGATTGTCATAGTTGGTGAAATAGGTGGTGAGGCTGAAGAAACTTTGGCTCAGCATATTATAGATATTGAATTCAAAAAACCGATAGTTGCGTATATAGCTGGTAGGAAAGCGCCAAGAGAAAAACGCATGGGTCATGCCGGTGCAATTATTATGGGAAATTATGGTTCAGCGGAATCCAAGATAGCAATGTTTTCCAAAGCCAATATACCAGTAGCAAAAAGACCTACAGAAGTACCTATTCTTTTAGCTGGAAAGATTAGAAAAAAATAGTTTTATACGTAGGACAAAGTGGGAAAACAGCATGCCTGTAACAGATCCTGAAAAAAAACAGATTGCACAAAGGGCGCGACTTCATATGAAAATCTGTTTTAATTGTGGGGCAAGAAACTCATTAGCTGCAACAAGATGTAGAAAATGCCACAATAAGTATCTCCGTCTTAAAAATAGAGCGTTAGGAGTAAAGAAAACATAAAACTGTTATTCTGAAAGTTTGATTGTGATTTCTTCACCATTATCAATTGGTACAGTAATTGACTGAACATTTGGATTATTCCTAACATGAGATAAATAATCTCCCATCATCTCGTTGAATCTTTCAGGGAACAAGATATTATCAGCGCCAATTATTCCACCCTTTCTTACTAATGGCAAGCACAGATCAAAATATTCGATATAACTTTCCTTATCCGCGTCGATAAAGATAAAATCAAAATAATTTTCATCGAACTCTTCCTTTATCTCATGCAAAATTTTTCTGGCTTCACCCTTCCTGATTTTGATTAGAGAACTTACTCCAGCCTCCTCAAAGTTCCGTGTTGCACTATCAATCTTGAATTTCTCTCTGTCAATTGTGGTAATTTGACCATTCTGAGTATTTGACATTATTGCATCAGCAAACCAGAGCCCAGAGTAACCAACAGACATACCAATTTCAAGAATTTTTTTGGCGTTTATGGATTTTAACATAATGTTGTAATATGTTCCAATGTTTTTTGATATGCAGTTCAGTCTCTTCTCGCTAGGAAATTCATCCCTGTGGTTATTCTCATAATCAATATCCTTTTCTAATCTTGATAATACATTCTGAATTTTTTCATTTATCATTATTCTTTAAATTACTTGGTATGTGATATATAATGTTGGCAGAATCGGCAAAAAATCTTGTACCTAAATTTTTTGATGAAACTGGAACAACATATGATGGTGTTGTTTCGTATGGCACATTAGGCAAAGATAGATACTGGAAGAGTAAGATACTGGAACAGATTTCTGATGGAAGTTCTTTCCTGGATCTAGCATGCGGAACTGGCATCCTTACTAGGGAAATCGCCGAAAAATTCCCCAGCGGAAAGATTGTTGGCATTGACATCACCAAAAGTTACCTTGATGTGGCAAAAGAAAATTCGAATTCGTTTGATAACATCTCGTTTATTCTTGACGACGCGGAAAAATTCAAACTGGATTCAAAGTTTGACTATATCACCGGATCATATCTACCAAAGTACTGTGACCCGGAAATACTTGTGAAAAATTGTGTTGGTCATCTCAAGCCGGGCGGCAAGATCATTTTACATGATTTCACCTATCCAAAAAATCCAGCTGTCAGAGGGCTGTGGAACTTCTTTCTTACTTTCTTGCGGTTGGTTGGATGTTTCATTCCAAGTTGGAAGGATGCGCTAATCGGGCTGCCAAAATTAATTCGAAGAACCAAATGGCTAGACAGTTATTCTGATGTAATGAAGAAAAGTGGGCTGAAGGTAAGCAGCCAATATCTTACATATGGTGCGTCGGCAATCCTAATTGGCACAAAATAAGTATGGTGTATTTTTAAAAATCTCAG
>JASMGS010000067.1 GCA_030751155.1 Candidatus Nitrosopelagicus sp. | reverse complement strand
TCTTCCCGGAATTGAAAATTTGAAACCTGGTGATTTAGTTAAGATAATCAAGGCTTATGTAAAATCAGATCTTAATGGAAGTCCAACGATAAATATTGGTTCAGGTTCTGATATAGAACCAATAAATCAAGAAAGTAAAATTCGTTCCATTGATGCTCTAGCTGTTGACTCCAGTGAAATTAAACAGGACCAAAATAATTTAGTGATTTCTGGTAAAATAGATGGTAGTGTAAGTACATTAGAATTTACTAACAAACGTGGAGACCCAGCAAAGGCGCTTAAAATGAGTTTAAAGGGAAATAATGGTGCTTCAACAAAAGTAATACTATGGGGAAAAGATGAAACATCTTTGCCTAAAGTTGTTTCTCAAGATTCAAAAGTTCTACTTTTGGGTGTGAGAACAAAAATGGGAAATCAAGGTCTTGAGATTCACGGAAACGATGGAACAATGGTTAAAGTTGAAGGGAGTAAGGAGATTGAGCCTATTATTCTTCGTATCGTCGCAAAAACTAAAAATGAGCAAGGAAAAACTATCGCCTTAGGAATTAATGATAAGAAAAATATGGTTTATGTATCTGATTCCGTAAATATGTTAGAGCCCACCAATATTGGTGATGTTGTAGAATGTATGCCATCACAAGTTTATGGAAATTCTCTGACAATTGACTCGGGCTCATTAGTAAGAAATATTGAAGATGATGGAACACTTTCTACATTATCAGATCTAAGGACAAAAATTTCTGAGATTAAATCTGGAAATGAATACTGTGTTGAAGCAATAATTTTGAAGGAACCAGAAAGACGAGATGTGCAGACAAAAGCTGGAGAAACAATTTCATTAGGTGAAATGTTTGTAGAAGATACTACTGGACAGATCTGGATTAAGGGTTGGAGAAATCAAGCTAAACTTTTAGATGGATTATCAAGAGGTGAGGTAATTTCTGTCACCAGTGTTAATGCAAAGGCTGGTCTTGAAGGTAGAACTGAGTTGTTTTTGACTCCATCTTCAACTGTTAATAAAAAATTTAATCATCCCAAAAACCCCTAGTCATTACATACTGTCTTTCAGCTTCGTAAATCTGTTTATACATATACTCCTCATCAACCATGTTTCTTAGAATACGTGCTGCTGTATCAGCACCTACACCATAGCCTGATAAAACAGTGATTGCATTATTACCAAATGTTTCAATTAATGAAGCAACCTTCCAAGCTCGTTTAAATTTATGATTTTCTTCCAATGAAAGTTTCTTGGATTTATGGTTTTTCTGAATTATTTTCACCAAGTCATAGTCGGAATAATAAGTGGCAGTAATTTGTCTTCCCTTACAATATTTACAGATCAGTTTTTTTGGTCTTTTCTCAAATTCTCCTGTAACTATAGCTAGTTGCCATTTCCCACAACGAGCACAAATTAGACGATGTTTAGTTTTTAGTAAGCGTTTTTTTACCTCATCAAGTATTGCTTTATCCACATTTGCTGGTGATGAATAATATTTTGTAGTGTGATCTAAAAGTGGTTCTGCCAATTTTGAAAATTTGACAACATCTATCCATTCAATTTGTATTTCATTATTTTTGATTCTGGTCAAGAGTTTATCTGTGCCTAACAAATCAAATTTATCATGGAATAACTCACGTAATGCTTCTTTAACAAGTGGCGTGGTTTGATATTGCTCATAAATGAAATGCCCAGTTTTTCTATCATAAATAGATCCACGTTCTACCATACCAAATTTTTTTGCAACACACCATGTTCTCCAATTAATATTATGTGTGCCTGTAAGTGATGCAGAAACAACATCATTTATATCAAATTTTTCAATCAGAGCCTCAACAAATATTTTTTTATGTATTCGTGAATTAGATGTTAAAACAATTCTATATGCATCTGAACGTGATTCTACAGTGTATCCTAGTACGGATGATAGAAGTGATGAAAGTATAGTTGCTAAAGTTGAATTTATCCTTGTACCAAAACATGCATGAATTACAACTGTACCTTCTGTTCTTAATGATTCAACTACAATTGTTTTCTCATCAGGTGTAACGTCAAAATCAAGATTAGGAATTGTTTGGTTAATCATTGATAATGAACCTTCTCTTACTTTTTTTCTAAGCAAACCAACTTTTTGTGCTGTGGCAAAATCAACTGGGATGTTTTCGCCCTCCCAATATGGAACTTTTTTTCCTCCACTTTTAATAGGTTCAACATTAACTTGCAATGATTTCTCATCAACATTCAAAATTCTCCATTGCAATCCACGAAGAACAAAAATATTTCCTTGTTCACCAAAATCTCCAACAAATCTTTGATCTAATGATCCAATGAGTTTTTTCCCTACTGAATCAAAAACTTTGAATTTTAAAATATCTGGAATGGTTGAGAGATTTTCAAAATAATATCTAAAAGAATTTCCTTTTTTCCAAAATTTCATTTTTGGTTTATCAAAAAATAAAATTGGTCTACTAATTGAGTGTAAAATTTCTAAAACATCACATAAATCGTCTAATGTTAAATTTCTAAATGGATATGCTTGTGTGATTATCTTATGTGCAAAATCTATTGGTACTTCACCTATTTGCATTGATAATCCAACTAAATGATGAGCTAGGACATCAAAAGATTCATCATGAATATTTTGATTTTCTATTGAATTATTTTTTACCCTATCAAGGATTGCTGTTGTTTCGAACTCATCATCGCCATTATTTGTAATAATCAATCCTTTGGCAGAAGAATTTCTTGTATGTCTACTTCTTCCTATTCTCTGTACTAGTTTTGATACTTGACGTGGTGAGCCATAATGAATGACAAGATCTACAGATCCTATGTCCAAACCCAATTCAAGAGATGATGTGCAAACTACTATTCCCTTTCTTCCACTTCGTAGTATGCTTTCAGTTTCTTCTCTGACTTGCTTTGATAAAGACCCATGATGTAGTTCAATATTCATCATTGTCTTGTCCCTCAATATTGATGCCAAAAATTCCGATTCGCCTCTGGTATTAGTAAACAAGAGAATTGGGGAGTCAAAGTTTGATTTTTCTACATAATTAATGACTGAATCAGCGACCTCGGAAATAGAACCATTGACAAATTTTACCTCAACATCATAATTTCTAACTGATTCATCTTGAATTATTGCACATGGTTTGTTTGTTCCTACAAGAAATTGCGCAGCATCATCAATATTTCCAATCGTAGCGGATAATCCAATCCGTATAATTTTTTGGCTTGCGTTAAGTTGAAGACGTTCTAGACTTAATGAAAGTTGAGAACCTCGTTCACTTGCTAGAAGCTCATGTATCTCATCGATGATAACCCATTCTAATTCAGCAAGTGCAATCAGAAATTTCTTTTGGGTAAGTAAGATGACAAGCGTTTCTGGTGTAGTAATTAATATGTCAGGTGGTGAATCTGAAATTTTTTTTCGAAGTGATTGTGATGTATCTCCATGCCTTACCTGAATTGTAAGATCATCATAATCTGCGTACTTGATTATTCTACGAAAGACATCTCGGTTGAGTGCTCTTAATGGTGTAACATAAAGTGCCTTAATCTTTCCTTGTTGCTTCGTTTTTTTTATTAATGAAAAAATAGGAATTACTGTACATTCAGTTTTCCCAGAACCAGTTGGTGCAATTATCAATGAATTCTTTTTTTGAGAAACAATGGGTGCTGCTTTCTTCTGAATATTTGTAAATTGTTTAAATCCTAATAAGCGAAATTTTTCCTGTAGAAAAGTGTCAGTTTGAGTTTTCTCCGATATCTTTTGATCTAATTTTTCCATAAGACATCTAGTAGTTTTTCTGTGTTAAATAAATTAAGATGGATTAGTTAGACCACCACTAGATATAACATAAGAAATTTTTTGGCTGTTAAACGGTGAAATTATTTGACACGTATACTCATGATTGATTTTTGAAAGTTTTATTTTGACATGAGAATACATGCTTATTGATTTTTCTAAATTTTCTATTTCATTATCATCAGTATTTCTGACAATATTCGTAACCACTATAGGAATTCTAGTTGTTATGGAAATTCTAGATAAATCATACATGTATTTCATAAAAGAAAGATGTTTTTCAAGAAAATTATTTTTTTTTGAATATTCAAATGAAAACAGATCACTTACATTATCTATTATAATTAATGAAAAATTATCAATTGGTATTTTTGACAAATACTGAATTTGTTGTATGCTGTCAGTGATTCTTGCAATCTTAATTTTATCAAGTATTTTTAAATCCATGTTCTGCGAGCCTATCATTTCAACTAATCTTTCTGGTCTGAACCCACCTGTTGTATCTTCGAATAGCACTTCTTTTCCACTTTTTAATGCATTAATACAAATTTGAAAAGCAAGTTGTGATTTACCTGTAGCATTTTTACCAAAAATGTCAGTTATCAGACCTTCTTTTAACCCACCACCAAGGCATGCATCTAATTTTTGTAATCCCGTTGAAATCATACTCTTAGTACTTGCAGTAAAAATTAAACATATTTCATAATTACCAAAATAGGCAAGGCTTTTATTTTGGTAAACAAGGAAACCACACAAGCGAGAATTATTTATGTCACAGACAACATCAAAAAGACCATTAACTGTATTACAAAAAAATACTAAAAAAGATGTTATAGTCAGACTAAAATCTGAAGTGGAATATAAAGGAAAAATGGAAAATGTTGATTCTTATATGAATTTGATAATGACTGATGCTGAAGAAGTAAATCAAGGAAAAACTGTTGGGAAGTTTGGAAGGGTTATTGTACGAGGAAACAACGTGTTATTTATCAAGTTAGAAAATGAATTTTAATCTGTTTTAACAAATGGCAAAAAACTATATTTTTACATCAGAATCAGTAACTGAAGGTCATCCAGATAAGGTATGCGACCATATTTCTGATGCAATATTAGACGAATTTCTTCGTCAGGATCCAGATTCTAGGGTAGCGGTAGAGACGCTTGTAACAACAGATTTTGTCACAGTTGCTGGTGAGGTTACATCAAAAGGAAAATTTGACATTGAAAAAGTTGTAAGAGATACAATTGCGGAAATTGGTTATGATGATGCTGCATTGAAATTTGATGCAAAAACTTGCAAAGTTCTTGTAAAGATAGACCCACAAAGTCCAAATATTTCTCAAGGAGTAACAGTATCGCAAACCCAAGCGGAACAAGGAGCGGGAGATCAGGGTTTGATGTTTGGATATGCTACAAACGAAACTGATGAGCTTATGCCATTACCAATATTACTGGCTCACAAGCTTACCAAAAAACTTGCTGATGTTAGAAAATCAAAAGAATTAGCATGGGTGAGACCAGACGGTAAGTCTCAAGTTTCTGTTGAATATGTAGATAATAAGCCTCAAAGAGTTCAAACTGTTGTAATTTCAACTCAGCATGATCCTGAAATATCAAATGAGGAAATTAGAAAGGAGATTATTGATAAAGTGATAAAACCTGTTTGTGGAAATTGGTGGCATGAAGAGATTGTAATTCATGTAAACCCAACTGGGAAATTTGAAATTGGAGGACCACACGGTGATGCTGGACTTACGGGCAGAAAAATCATTGTTGATTCCTATGGGGGAATGGGAAGACATGGTGGTGGGGCATTTTCTGGAAAGGATCCATCAAAGGTAGATCGATCTGCATGTTATATGTGCAGATATGTTGCAAAAAATCTTGTGGCGGCAGGTCTTGCTGATAGATGTGAAGTGCAGATTGCTTATGCTATAGGAGTTTGTCAACCATTATCATTGATGGTTAATACGTTTGAAACAAATAAAATACCTGAAGAGAAAATTGAGAAAATTCTAAACTCACACTTTGATATGAAGCCAGCCTCGATAGTCTCTCATTTAGATCTAAAAAGACCAATCTACAAAAAGACCGCAGGTTATGGTCATTTTGGTAGAAACGATCCAGAGTTTAGTTGGGAAAAGACGGACAAAGCTGAAGATCTAAGAAAGGCTGCTGGATTATAAAATATCTTTAATTGGTCTTAGTTCTACATTGGATGTTTTTTGAAGTTGCTTTAGATTGCCTGTATAATCTCCAATCAAAAGATTGAGACTATCTAAATCATAGATGCTTTTTGGATTATGTAATGCTTCATGATATATACTTTCTAAATTAATTTTTTGTATCTTTGTTTTTTTATTTTTAACAAAATATCTAACAAAATCTTCAAATTTTATGATTTCTGGTCCCACTAAATCTAATATCTTATTAGAAAATTTTTTCTCAGAAATTGATTCGAGTATAATTTTAGCAACATCTTCTACAAATATTGGTTGTAAATGATATTTACCGGAACCAGGAATTATCACAATTCCTTTTTTAATTTGTTTCAGGATGAACTTACTTAGATAATCTTTTTTCCCTACAATATAAGAGGGTCGAAATATTGTATAGTTCAGACCGGAATTAATTATTTCTTGTTCAGCTTTGTATTTTGAGATAAAATAATCCGATCTAGAATTTTTAGTTACGCCCAAACCACTGATATAAATAATTTTTTTAATTCCAGATTTTTTACATGTTTTAATCATATTTTTTGTTAGATCAACATTACCTTCAAAATTATATTTGGAGGATTGTTTGCCAATTCCAATAAGATGTACTAAGGCATCACAATTTCTTAATTTGTTCTGGAGTCCTTTTTCCAGAAGAGTTTTTGAGTACACCGCTGTTTCAGTATGATGTTTCTGGAAGGTTTTTCTAGCAATTGCGATGACTTTAATATGATTTTTAGATAGAAAATTTCGCAAGTTTTTTGCGACAAAACCATTTGCGCCCGTAATAGTAATAGTCGAAATTTCCTGTTTAGTCATAAAAAAATCATACAAGATTTAATTTTAAAGATATCATATACAATTTGTGCTTGATTCTTCGAGATATTATGAAATATTGGGTATAAATGAAAATTCGTCATCAAAGGAAATGAAGAATGCGTACAGAAAACTGTCGTTAAAATATCATCCAGATAAAACCAATATTGATCAATCAGACACTAAATTCAAAGAAGTTACAGAAGCATATCAATTTCTCAAATCATATCAAAAACGAGTGAAAGAAACCACCAAAGATGATGTTGGAAGCAATTATGCGGATTTTTGGCAAAAACAATATGAAGAACAATACGAGCACGGTTTTAATCATAGAGAAAATTTTAGGAATGAATTTCACATAAAATCTCCTAATCAGGAAAAACCAGTTTCACATAAAATTTTTCATATTACTATTTTTGGTGGTCTTGCATTGATTACACTCTGGATTGTTTTATCTGAAATTTTGAAATAAAAGAGTTATTACATAAAAAAAATCTCAATTATAATGTGGACTTACCAAAACAACCTACAGGTAAGCTAAGAACAGGATTTACCACTGGTACTAGTGCCACCGCCGCATCAATAGCTGGTATCCTATCAATTCTTAATCAAGAAAAAATCAAATCTGTAGATGTGTTATTACCAAAAAAGGATAAAATAAAAATAAATATCAATAGTTGTGAGTTTGGAAAAAATCATGCACGCTGTTCAGTGATTAAGGATGGTGGTGATGATCCTGATGTAACACATGATGCTGAAATTGTTGTGGATTTAGAACTAACATCTAATCCAAACTCGGTTGAAATTGATGGTGGAGAAGGTGTTGGTCGTATTACAAAGCCTGGTATAGGACTGGAAATTGGTCAAGCTGCAATAAACCCAACTCCAAGAAAAATGATTACTGAAAATTTAATTCTAACTGCCAAAGAAATTCTAGAAAAAAATGGAATTAAAGTATTGATATCAGTTCCGAAGGGAAAGGAGTTGGGGCCAAAAACTGACAACCCCAGAATTGGAATAGTTGGAGGAATATCAATACTAGGAACTAGTGGAATTGTGATGCCATATTCTACCGCATCATTTGCTGCTGCTATTCGACAACAAATTAGTGTTGTAGTTTCAATGGGAGATGATACAGTTGTCTTGACAACTGGTGGAAGAAGTGAAGATTATGCAAGGAAGATACTTGAATTTCCAGAACACTCATACATACAAATGGGAGATTTTTCTGGATACACACTTTCTCAATGTGCGAAGAAAGATATCAAGAAAGCTTATGTTTGTGGTTTTATTGGAAAATTTGCAAAAATGGCTACTGGTGTGAAGCAGACACATGTAAAAGGCTCCAAGGTGAATATGCAATTTCTCTCAGAAATAGCAAAGAAGTGTAAGGCTGAACAAACTATAATCAAGGAAATAAAGAATGCAAATACCGCTAGAAATGTACAAGAAATTATTCTTGAAAATAATATAGAGGGTTTTTTTGATGAAATCTGTTCACAAGTTTACAAACAGCTTACAAATCATTCAGAAAATAAGACTCCCATCGAAATCATACTATTTGACTTTGATGGGAACGTTTTGGCACGATATCCAAAGCAGTAAGGGATTTTATTAAACTAAGAAACAACTAGGATATGGAAAGAATAGCGATCATAGCTATCACAAAAAATGGCATAAAAATGGCCAAAGGCTTAAAGGAAAAATTTCCCACGTGGGAAATATTTGCCCCGGAGAAATTTTCAGATGATGATAAAAAAATTAATTGGTATAACAATAGCACTACAATAAAAATTAAGGAATTATTTGAATCAAATGATGGGTTGATTTGTTTATTCTCATTGGGTGCAGTGGTTAGATTAATTTCACCACATCTGAAGGATAAGAAGACGGATCCTGCAGTAATTGTAATTGATGACCAAGCTCAATTTGTCATAAGTACACTTTCTGGACATCTTGGTGGAGCAAATCAGCTTACAAATGATATTGCAGAGCAACTTAGTGCAGTACCTGTAATAACAACAGCAGCTGATGTCAACAAAACAATTTCGGTAGACCTTGTTGGAAAAGATTTTGGATGGAAAATTGATGATGACTCTAATGTAACTAAGATTAGCGCATTTATGGTAAAC